>CAKAPY010000060.1 GCA_916719935.1 uncultured Actinomyces sp.
TGGGGATTCGACCTACGTCTATCTGAAAAAGAATGTCGATGCGGTCACCTATCGTGAAATCCGCAAGCTCGACATCACCGGTATTGAATGGGAAGCGGTCTTTGATCGAACCTATCCCAATGGCAATACAGCCGGTCCGATCGTGGGCGCCGTCAATGCCGAAGGAGACGGTGTCTCTGGCTTGGAGGCCTATTTCAATAATTTCTTGCAGGGAACCTCTGGAGAAGAGGCCTATGAGATCTCTCCCAACGGCGCGGTGATGCCCGGTGGAAAGAAGGTCACAAAGGAGCCTCAAGACGGAGGATCGGTCCGTACGACCCTCCATGCAGATCTTCAACACTTGGTTCAAGATGCTTTGGATGCTCGTGTTCGTAAGCACAATGCGGACTGGGGAGTCGTCGTCATTTCTGATGTGTCGACGGGACGTATTCTTGTTCTTGCCGATTCGGGGTCCACGACGCCGGATGCCGCAAAACCTCAATCTGTCATGGGGGTGCAGGCTCCCTACGAACCGGGTTCGGTGGGCAAGCTGCTAACTGTGGCCTCGGCCCTGGAAAAGGGAACGACTACGCCAACGAGTCAATACAGCGTCCCGTATAGCATTAACCCTCCCGATGCCGGCGGTCCGATCAAGGATTACCACGAGCACGGAACTGAGACTTTGACGTCGACCGGTATCGTTGCGGAATCCTCGAACGTTGGAACGATTGAGATTGGCGAGCAGGTGGGCGATCGTGATCGCTACGACTTCATGACGAAGATGGGACTCAACCAACTCACAGGGATTGAGTTAGCTGGCGAATCTCAAGGCATCATGCGCGATTTCGACAATATCCAAGGCCGTGATCGCTACGCGATGATGTTCGGTCAGTCCTACGCTGTTACCGCCGTCCAACAGAATCAACTCATTCAGGCAATCGGAAACCGCGGGGTCATGATTGCGCCGCGAATTATCGATTCGACAACTGATTCAAAGGGGCGGACCGAGAAGACTGTCGCGCCGCAACCCAAGCAAGTCATGTCCGCGGATCGTTCAAAAGAACTCATCACCATGATGGAATCCGTTGTCATGGATAAGCAGGGTACCGGTCAACTCGCAAAGGTTGAAGGCTACCGCGTGGCAGTCAAGACGGGTACTGCAGATATTAAAGTCAATGGCGCGGATGCGGTCGTTTCGAACACTGCTGGTCTGGTTCCAGCGGAATCACCGCGCTTGGCTATTTCGGTTGTCCTGTACAACCCGCGTGTTGCTGGTTTGTCCTCTGATGCGGCCGCACCGCTGTGGAGTGAAGTCACGACCGAGGCTGTTCGCAACCTCGGGATCCCCGCGTCTACAGAAAGTGCCCAGCTGTATCCCACGACACCCTAGTAGGCTAGTGTCCAGACCGTTGGGTAGACCCTAAGGAGAAGAATGCATAGGTCCAGTCGCTGGATCGCTCAGGCATTGGGCGCACAGCTCCACGGAAACGACGTCGAGGTCACCGGGACAGTTGACACGGATTCACGCGAAATTCGTCAAGGCTCTCTCTTCGTTGCTCGGCGTGGAGAAAATAGCGATGGCCACGATTATCTAGACGCGGCTGCGCAAAATGGTGCGGTGGCGGCAATCGTTGAACACCTGTGTGACTCGCCTTTGACGCAGATTGTTGTCGAGGATTCGACCATCGCGCTGGGTGAATTGGCTCGAGCCTACCTTTCAGATTTGCGTTCACACCAGAAGCTGGATGTGATTGCAATGACCGGTTCGGTCGGAAAAACAACGACCAAAGACCTTCTTGCAGCGATCATGAGCGCCGATGCTCCGACAGTTGCTCCTCAGCTGTCTTTTAATAATGAGG
Source organism: uncultured Actinomyces sp. (assembly GCA_916719935.1). Taxonomy (GTDB): domain Bacteria; phylum Actinomycetota; class Actinomycetes; order Actinomycetales; family Actinomycetaceae; genus Pauljensenia. The sequence goes on from CAKAPY010000060.1 coordinate 1,839, forward strand.
TCGGGCTTCCTTTGACGGTTCTGCGTGCCGATGAATCCACGCGCCACCTTGTTCTGGAAATGGGGGCCTCTGGACCTGGGCATATCGCATATCTGACGCGGATTGCTCCACCTGACGCCGGAATTGAACTGATGGTTGGACATGCACACCTCGGGGGCTTCGGCTCTGTTGAAGGGGTACGCGATGCCAAGGCTGAGTTGATTCAAGGCCTCGTGCCATCGGGAAGCTCAATCTTGAACTTTGACGACCCGCACGTCATGGAGATGGCTGCTTACGCACCCGGGCGAGTGGTCACCTTCTCGGCCTCGGGAAATCGCCAGGCAGATAGCAGCGCCCACGCAATTTCCCTGGATGAACAGGGGAAAGCCTCTTTCGAACTCCACCTCGATGGGCGAGTGATCCCTGTGCACCTGGGACTTGTTGGTATTCACCATGTTGCCAACGCACTTGCTGCAATTACCGGAGCATGGACGCTTGGAATTGATCTTGATCAAGCCTGCGCCGCTGTTGAGGGCCGCAGGCCAGCCAGTCCACATCGAATGAGTATCCATGAACTTACCCTCAAGGGTAAGAAGGTGACTCTCATCGATGATTCGTACAATGCAAACCTTGATTCTTTCCGCGCGGGATGTAAAGCCGCTGGAGATTTGGCGGCGGGCCGACAGCTAATCGTTGTTGCCGGCGGAATGCTTGAACTTGGTGAAGCCTCGCAAAGTACCCATGAACAGGTTGCGCGCTTCTTCGATCAAGCGGGTGCTCATTGCGTTCTTGCGTTGGGGGAGGACTCGCAGTACTACTTCACTGAGCGAGGCGAGGACCACACTCACCGTCACCTGCGGAATGTTGACGAGGTACTTAGTGCATTAGACGGCATACTGGAAGATAATTCTGTTGTGTTCATCAAGGGCTCGAATGGCTCCGGTGCCTGGAAGGTCGCCGATCACCTAGTGGAGGAGGGCACTTTATGATTGGACTCATTATTGCCTTTGCAGTTGGTCTAGTCCTTTCCATTTCGCTCACCCCACTGTTCATCCGCTACTTGGTGCACAACCATTACGGACAGTTCATTCGTCAAGATGGCCCGACGTCGCATATGACGAAGCGCGGCACCCCGACAATGGGTGGCGTTGTCATCATTTTCGCCACTGTTGTTGCGTGGTTTATCGGAACCCTGATTAACGGTGGACTTCCCTCGTGGTCGGGAATCCTTTTGGTATTCCTTTTCGTGGGAATCGGGTTCATCGGACTGCTTGATGATGCACTAAAAATCATGCATCAGCGTTCGCTTGGTCTGCACGCATGGGCAAAGATTGTTGGTCAAGTTGCTATTGCCTCGCTGTTCACGTGGGGTATTTTGACGATTCCGAATGTTCACGGTCGTACTCCGGGCATCTTTGATATTTCTCTTGCTCGTCCCCTCGGATTGACCTTCACCCAGTGGGGGATTGTTGCGGCCGTCATCCTCATTGTCTTGTGGGTGAACTTCATCGTTGCCGCTTGGTCCAATGCAGTGAACTTGACCGACGGCTTGGACGGCTTGGCCGCTGGTGCAGGTATTTTTGTTTTCGTCTCCTACACCTTCATTTCGTACTTCCAGCTGCTTCAGTCCTGCTGGGGGGACACGGTCAATGTTGCGGCGTGCTACGACACACGAGATCCTCTTTCCATCGCGATTTTCTGCTCCTCCTTGGTTGGTGCTCTGGCAGGCTTCCTGTGGTGGAATGCCTCGCCTGCTCAGATCTTCATGGGCGATACCGGCTCTCAGGCCATTGGTGCCGCAGTCGCAGGTGTTTCAATCCTGACCGACACTGAGTTCCTTGCAATTTTGATTGGCGGGCTCTACGTCATTACGACTCTTTCGGATGTCATCCAGATCGGCGTCTTCAAACTCACGCACAAGCGTGTTTTCAGAATGGCTCCTTTGCACCATCACTTTGAGCTCAAGGGTTGGAAAGAAATCACTATCGTTATTCGCTTCTGGCTCATCGCAGCGCTTTTCGCAGTGATGGGAGCCGGTCTCTTCTACGCGGAATGGGTGTCACAACTGTGAATTGGCAGGGCCGCTTTGCAATCCTCGGTTGGGGAGTGTCTGGGAAGGCATCGGCACACGCACTTGTCAAACGCGGTGCGCAGCTGTGCGCCTTTGACGGGAGAGCCCGCGAGGACGACCAGTCTGAAAACGACGAGAATGTCGAGTTTGTCAGCGAAGCTGATTCTGATGCGCTCACTCAGGCGGTCATCGATTGGAAGCCCGATTGCATTGTTGTCTCTCCGGGAATTCCCGCTCACCATCCGATTTTTTCAGCGGCCGCAACTGCTGGCATTGAACTGATTGGCGAGGTCGAACTGGCCTGGCGTCTTCAAGAAGATTCCGAGCACGCAGGCCGTCCCTGGCTATGCGTCACTGGAACTAACGGCAAGACCACGACGGTTGGAATGCTGGGAGCGATGCTGCGAGCGGCAGGTGAAAACGCCGTCGAGGTCGGCAATATCGGCCTTCCCATTTGTGAAGCCATTGACACCGATGCAACGGTCTTCGCTGTCGAGCTCTCATCCTTCCAGCTGCATACTGTATCGACTGTTTCTCCACTGGCTTCTGTGTGTCTGAATGTCGATGCCGATCATCTTGATTGGCATGGCAGTGCACAGGCCTATGCAGCAGATAAAGCGAAGGTTTATCACCTGACTCAAAAAGCCTGTTTCTATCCCGCATCCGATATCACCGTGGAGAATATGGTTGCCGAGGCCGATGTCGTCGAGGGAGCCCGGGCAATTGGATTGACTTTGGGGATCCCCTCAATTTCTCAGGTTGGTTGGGTTGAGGATGCGCTCGTTGAACGTGCCTTTGTTGAGAAACGCCATATGCAGGCTCAATTTTTAGCTGAAGTTGATGATCTTCGCGTTGCCTACCATGACGGCGTTACGGATGCTGCGCGTATGGATGCAACCGCTGCAGCCGGTCTTGCGCGTGCCTTTGGGGTTCCGCCAGAGGCAGTTGCGGAAGGTCTTCGAAGCTTTACCCCTGCTCATCACCGACGTGCAGTAATTGCACATGCGGCCGATGTCACCTGGATTGATGACTCTAAGGCGACAAATGCCCATGCGGCCGTGGCTTCGCTGTCTGGAATTACTCCTGGCACTGCGGTTTGGATCGCAGGAGGAGATACGAAGGGCCAAGAGTTTGGCGACCTGGTTGCTCGCGTTGCTCCGCTTTTGCGAGGCGTTGTTGTCATTGGCAAGGATCGCAGTGCGATTGTGAACGCGCTGCGCCAGCGTGCACCTCAAGTTCCCTTCGTTGAGGTCGACGGGCATGAGGACTGGATGTTCTCTGTCGTTAACGAGGCCGTGGCTCTGTCCCGCCCGGGAGATACTGTTGTGCTCGCCCCGGCGTGTGCATCCTGGGATCAATTCCGTTCCTATGCGCAACGCGGAGATGTCTTCCGCGATGCGGTGAAACGTCTTGAAGCGAATTGGGCGGCGCAATGAGCTCCCTACTGGAGCGCCTGCATATTCCGCGTTTCGAATTTGCACCGAAGGAACGTGGAGATCGGGTGTATTCGCCTGTCGCCACCTACTATCTGATCGTTATTCCCGCGCTCATTTTGACCGTTTTCGGTTTGGTGATGGGGTTTTCAGCTTCTGCCGTTACAACTATCGCCAGTGGTGGCAGCCCCTACGCGGCATTCTTGCGGCAGCTGCTCATTATTGGCGTCTCCTTCCTGCTTGCGGCGATTTTTATCCAAAGGATCCCATCGGCAGTGTGGTACCGCCTTGCACCGGCCATTTATCTTGCAGCCCTGTTTTTTCAGGCACTAGTCATGACACCACTGGCGGCATCGCAGGGCGGAAACACTAACTGGGTGTCGCTTCCCGGACTTGGAACATTCCAGCCCTCGGAGTTTCTCAAACTGGCGTTGATCGTTGCCTTGGGACGCTCACTGTCGCGAGAAGGCGCTCGCCGCAATGACTGGCGACAGATGGCAGTCACGGTAGGGCTCCCTATTCTTGGTGCTCTTGTCGACGTCATGCTCGGTAAGGACATGGGCACCGCGATGGTCATGGCCGCAGGTGCATTCGGTGCCATCTGGGTTGCACGGCTTCCTCGCAAGTGGTTTGCGGTTATTTTTCTTTCTGTGATTCCAGTTGTCATCTTCTTAGTTTTCCAAAACCCCACGCGAATGAAGCGAATTCTTGCAGTTCTTCCGTGGAATCGTCCCGCGCGTAACCTTTCGGCCCCCGAGCAGATTGACCACGCGCTGTGGGCACTTGGCTCGGGAGGGCTAACTGGCCTCGGTCCTGGCGCGTCTCGAGAAAAATGGAACTATCTCCAGGCTGCGCATACCGACTTCATCTTGGCAATTATTGGCGAAGAATTTGGCCTCTTGGGGACGCTGACCATTGTTGCTTGCATCTGTTTGATGATTTGGGGGATGGTACGGCTCATCCACTCAACAAACTCGTTCTTCGCAACAATTGTCAGTGGTGGCGTCGCTGCTTGGATCGGCATTCAGGCGATTATTAATATTGCGTCTGTGACTGGGCTTGGTCCGGTTATTGGTGTGCCTCTACCGCTGGTGTCTTATGGCGGTTCGTCCTATCTCTTCACGATTTCGGCTATTGCATTGGTTGCTGCTTGCGCGCGTGAGAACGCGGGTATGACTATGGGACTGAAATTTTCGGCGGGATCATCACGTGACCCGCGGCTTTCGCGTCGACGCCGCCGCGCAGGAAAGGCTAGCGCTGGATCTACGGAAGGAACACGATGACAAAGAAGATTGTTCTTGCAGGTGGTGGCACCGCTGGGCATGTGAACCCCTTACTGTCGACCGCATTGGAACTCCGTTCGCGCGGTTATCACGTCGTTGCTCTGGGAACCTCTCAAGGTCTGGAAACAACGCTGGTTCCCGCTGCGGGCGTCGAGTTGGTGACTATTGAGCGTGTTCCGCTGCCACGTAAACCTTCTCTACAGTTCTTCTCTCTTCCGGGACGTATGAAGCGTGCGATCGCGCAGTGCCGCTCAGCCTTGAGTGGAGCAGATGCGCTCGTTGGTTTCGGTGGATATGTTTCTACTCCCGCCTACCTTGCCGCACGAAAGATGAGTCTTCCGATCATCATCCATGAGCAGAACGCCCGTCCCGGGCTTGCCAACCGAGTAGGTGCAAGCTGGGCATCGGCCTTGGGATTGACTTTCCCCTCGACACCTCTAAAAGCGAAGCACGGAGTTACTGTGGTGACGGGACTTCCTTTGCGTCCCGCCATCCAGGCTCTTGCCGCCGCTCGCACCACCGAAGAAGGACGTGAATCTGCGCGCCACTTGGCGGCCTCGAAGTTGGGGGTCGACCCCGATATGCAGACTCTGCTCATCACCGGTGGCTCCTTGGGGGCTCTCAATGTGAACCGTGCGATGGTGAAAGTCGCTGCTGAGCTGCCCGACGGGGTGCAGGTCGTTCACCTCACCGGCAAGGGGAAGGACCAAGAGGTTCGCGATGCGGTGAAAGCAGCAGGTGTTGCGGATCGTTGGCATGTCATTGACTACCTCTCAACAATGGAAGATGCGCTTGCCGTTGCTGATTTGGTCGTGTGTCGCTCGGGTGCGGGTACGGTTGCCGAAATGACCGCACTCGGACT
>CAKAPY010000061.1 GCA_916719935.1 uncultured Actinomyces sp.
GACGTCATGGAGCCTGTTGTTATTGGACGCAGTGATTTGGGCGAGGCCTACGGCGTTGCGCCTTCGGGTGTGGGTGCGGGAGTGCTTGACCCCGCGGGTGCTATTTCCCCACGAGGCCGAGTGCTTCTGGGCGCCGGGCAACCGGTAGTTTTCATTGTTCCTCTAATGGCGGGGGACGTGGGTGGTGTAATTGCTCAGATCGAAGCTGCTTCGGGTGAACCGCACGATATGTTCGAGTGGCGCGTGGACTACCTGGATGTTCTTACGGGGCTTTCAGGTGAAGAACTGAGTGACCAGGCCCGCGAAGAAATTTCGAGGTCTGCGGCAGAGATCTTGGGGGCTTCCGATGTGCCCGTTTTGGCTACAGTCCGCACAGTTGCTCAGGGCGGAAAGGCTGAAGTTTCAACGCCGGTTTATGGCCAGATCGTTGAGCTGCTGGCTGGGTGCGGGATGGACGCGGTAGATGTGGAAATGGCTCCGGCGGCACCTGCATTGACCGAGAAGATACACGCCGCGGGTGCGAAGGTCGTCATGTCCTTCCATGACTTCGAGGTGACTCCCGAATCGGAGATCATGCGAGAGCTTTTGGAAACTATGGCAGCTTTGGGTGCAGACGTCGCAAAGCTTGCGGTTTTGGCCAATTCGGAGCGCGACGCGCTCAATGTTGAATTGGTCCAGAGGTGGGCGGCTGAGTACGTGCCGGTTCCCTCAATCGTTTTAGCGATGGGCGACTTTGGACGCCAGACGCGTGCGACTCAACCTGAAGATGGGGGAGTTGCCTCTTTCGTTGCCGTGAGCGGACGTGAGAGCGCGCCCGGTCAGTGGGGTGCTCGGGAATTGGCAGAGAGGCTCGGGCGAAGCTGAGGCTGCTTGCAAGTAGATTGCGCTTCCGATGTGGCTTGTTGTCTTTGGTTTCATGGTCGGAATTGCGATTATGACGAGCCTCCACCCAGCCCAGAGTGGTCACATTCCTCGACAATCTATGTGGGGTTTTAAAAGTCTAAGGGGTTTGGTTTAGCGCGAAATAGGCTTCTACAGAGCAAGAAAAAATGGATATTGAGAGGACCTCAGGGGCTTAGATTATGACAATCGTGCGATTCGGCTGATGACGATTGAAGCGGCCCCACGTGCCCAGTCGAGAAATGTTTGTTGTGTCAGGACGAGCTCACAACGAGCAGAATTGCCAAACGCACGTTTGGTGAAATGAGATCTGATGTTCTCAAGACGTTTCGGCTCAGCTGCGAGTGCACCAATGCTCTCGCCTGACAGCATTATCTTGCTCGGTCCGATCAGGCAAGCCAGAGTCCCCAATGCATCAGCCAATACCATGTCTGCTTGATCAATAATTCCGCGAATCTGCTCATCATGCGTGTAACGTGACAATGCTTGATCGAGAGTTAACTCCTCGTTGAGCGTCTCCTTGATTGCTGCGTGAATTGCTGGAGTGGAGGCAACAGCTTCGACGCATCCGTTTTTCCCACACGAACAACGGTGTGAGACGGGGCCAAGGGGTAGATGCCCGAGTTCGCCGGCTACCCCGAAGGCTCCCGTTAGGATCTTTCCGTTTACATATATTCCGCAGCCAATTCCTTCGCCAATTGTTACGACTGCCCATGAACTGACGTTGCGTCCAGAGCCGTATAGGCTTTCGGCGTTCGTTAATGCTCTTACGTCATTGTCGATAAAGATCGGAATCTCCAACTGTTCTGCTAGTTTGTCTGCAAGCGCGAAGTCGTGAATTCCTAGTAGATGCGAGTCTCGAACAATTCCCTGTTCGTTATCAACATCGCCGGATATTGAAATCCCAATGCCATCTGGATTAATTCCTCTAGTCGAGCACTCATCCAGGAGAAAATGACAGCACTTAACGAGATCATCGATAAGCTGTTGGGACTTTTCGCCGGATCTTTCTGTTATACGGGAGAACTGGATGCTTCCATCGAAATTCATGCCAATTGAATAGAGAGTATCTTGAGTAACCTTTATCCCCAGAGTAAAAACGCGATCTGCGACTAAGTGGATAGGTTCTAAGGGACGCCCCTTGCGCGTGGGATCAGGTTCTATATCGTTGGCGAGTTCTACAAAGCCCTCGTCTAGTAACGGACGGATGGCTTTTGTGACTGCTGCTTGGGAGAGCCCAAGTGTCTGCGCAATTTCGACACGAGCCATCGGTCCTCTAGTTAATAGCGCATGGAAGATTGATATTGATGCTGGGGAAGTCACCGGAATTAGTGGAATATCAGGCATGGCATATTTATCCCTTCAGCCCGGAGCTGGCGATTCCTTCAAAGAATTGTCTCTGGAGGAGGACAAAGATAACGATTAATGGCAGTGAGGCAAGAAGTGAACCCGCCATAAGCGTCGGATAGTCTGTTCCGTGTTGTCCTTGTAATGTCGCTAATCCAACTGGCAACGTCATGTTTTCAGGTGAAGAGGTTATAACCAGTGGCCAGAGCAGATCATTCCATGAATATAACGCGGTGAGCACAGTTAATGCAGCCAACGACGGTGCGGTAAGCGGAAGCATGATCGTGAAGAATATCCGTAATGCACCTGCACCGTCGAGTCGCGCAGCTTCTTCAAACTCTCTGGGAACGGAGATAAAAGCTTGTCTGAGCAAGAATGTGCCAAATGCGGAGAAGATTCCTGGAAGTGAGATCGCAGGAATAGAATCGAGCAGATGAAGATCTCTAACTAGGGTAAATTGTGCGATTAGGAATAGCTGGCTCGGGGCCATGAGCATGATGAGGAATAACCCAAAAAGCAAGCTTCTTCCGGGAAAACGGAATCGTGCGAATCCATACGCGGCGAGTGAACAGACTGTCACCTGACCTAGGACACGCATTATTAACGCAAGAGAAGAGACCGCCAGGAGCCTTCCTAACGGTAAAGCGCTGAAGAAATGTTCGAACCCCTCAAGATGTAGCTCGCTCGGAAAAATAACCGGTGGGACTGCACGAGATTCTGGAACGCTCTTGAACGCCGTCAAAACTTGCCAAATGAATGGCGTAACCATAAGCAGAGAACACGTAGCAAGTGCAACGTGGAGCCAGAGCTGCCTAATTCCTCTGGAAGAAGTTTTACCCATAGAACACCCATTTCCTTTGTACGCGGAATTGGATTGCAGTAATCGTCATGATGAGCAGAAGAAGAGTGATCGCAATTGCAGCGCCGTAGCCTTGATCTCCTTCGATAAACGCTTTTCGGAAAAAGAGATAGACAACGGTTTGAGACGAGGTTTCGGCTGGTGATCCTTTTCCGATCATCACATAGATCAAATCGAACATCTGGAGAGAGGAAATAACTGAAAGTACTGAGACAAGAAAGATCGAAGGACTGAGAAGGGGAAGCGTGATTGAGAAGAACTGGCGTTTGGAGCCAGCGCCGTCAATTGAAGCTGCTTCATAGAGCTCGGTCGGTATAGTTTTTAGTCCCGCTCCCAAAATGATGATATTGACACCAAGGCTCATCCATATTCCGACAATTGAGAGTGCATAGATCGCCGTGTGGGGATTAGCAACCCAGTTTGCTCCCTTAATTCCGAAGATCTGGAGGAACTGGTTAATTAATCCGAATTCGCCGTTATAGAGGTATCTCCAAACCATCCCGATCGCGACTGGAAGTGTAACAACCGGAAGGAAGAATAAGACACGGTAAATTGATGCTCCGCGGCGAACATTATGAATCATCACTGCTATCAGTACTGCGATCGGGATCCCGATTAGAACGATTGCAGAATAAATGATCGAGTTTTGAAGAGCGCTCCAAAACTCAGGGTCTCTTGACAGTTTTGCGTACTGTGAGAGTCCTGCGGGTTTTCGATTCCCGAATGGCCCAGTTTTCGAAAGGCTGACGACAACTGTTGTTAGCAACGGCCAGATGTAAAGAGCTAGCAGACCAAGGAGCGCAGGGAAGATGAAGGCGAGTCCGGTCCCAGCTTCCCTAAGGCTGCGCTTCCTTTTCTCTGTGAGGGGCCGGTGCCCTGGCGCAGCAGGTGAGTGCTGCGCCAGAGACCTAACTGAACGCTGGTTCATTCTTTCGCCAATGCGTCGTTCATTTGATCAGCAAGTTTATCGGAAGCATCTTTAACGCTTTCCTTGCCCTCCCATGCGGGAGCAAGATCTGTTTCTTCAAACTTGTTCCAGACTGCGGTATTTGCAGAGACTGGGTAGACCACTGAATCAGGGATCTGATCAAGGAATGCTTGGAGGTTGAACTCAGGCATTGAAGATACCCAGGCCTGCTGGGTGTTTTCGTATGCGGGGATCACAGCTCCGGTGTTTGCTTGAATCTCAGCGGCTTTTTTCCCTCCAAGGAAGACGAGGAACTTCTTCAGCTCTTCGGGGTGCTTTGACTTGGAATAGCCAACGTTTTGAATGCCGTTGATGACAGTTGCTCGTTTCTCTCCCTTTGGCAAAACCGTCACATTCACCTTGGAACGCAGTGCTGAGTTTTCGTAGAAACGTTGGGCGTAGAACGATCCGCCGTAGTACATGGCTACTTTCCCATTTTCAAACTGGGCAACAGCTTCCGTGTCGGCAAATTGCTCTAGAGTTGGCGATTGCCCCTTCTGGATGAAGTCAACCCAATACTGGAGTCCTGCTTGAGTCTTTGGATCGGAGTAGCCCGACTTCTTCCCATCCGCACTGATGACGAAACCTCCGGCCTGTGCAATGGTGTTGTAGAAGCCTTCCTGTCGATTTAGAGGAGCTGCAATCCCGTAGATTCCCTTGCTGGAATCCGTCAGCTTTTCAGCTGCAGCTTTGACATCTTGCCAGGTCCAATCGGCTGTCGGATATGCAACGCCAGCATTGTCGAAAATCTCTTTGTTGTACCAAAGCCCGATCGTGTCAAAGTCCTTCGGGAGTCCGTAGTGTTTCCCGTTATATGTGAATAGATCGACAAGCGGCTGTGGGTAGACTTTGTAGTCGACCCCAGCTTTCTGGATTGCGTCGTCGAGCTCCAAAAGTTGATCGTTTGCAGCGTAGACTTGGAAGCGATCCCCAAGCATCCAGAATGCATCGGGTGCGGTTCCTCCCTGTGCGCCGACCTGGAGCTTGGTCCAATAATCTGTCCAGGGATCAACCTGGAGTTGGACCTTGATGTTGGGATTCTCTTTTTCGAACTCATCAACGAGTTTCTGCATTGTGTCTTGTTGCGACCAGACGCCGTATGTCAAAGTAACCGTCGCATCTTTGCTTTCACTTGATTGCGATCCTCCGTTCGTCTGGGAGCAGGCTGCCAGAGTGAGGACTGCGGTAAGGGTGAGAGCGACCGCGGATGCAGGGTGTTTCATCGCTCAATTCCTTTCTTGAGGTGTTGTGTGGTGAGTATGGGTTGACCTAATCAATTTCGGGTTAACCCAGTCAATGTGTGCTTCTTGATCAGAATTCTGTCGTGTTTCGAGGCGGAGAATTTCTCCGCACAGATTCGGAAGAGAAATATCGAGTAGTTCTTTCGACTCGATATCTTTTTGAAAGAATGGCTTTCCATCCACACTTATTTGGATGTGTGCCGATGTATTTGGTGTTTCGTCATCAATGCCAACCAGGCAGGTGAATGTGAATTCCTCCTGGCTTAGTGCGATTTCAATGAAAGCGTGATCGCTAACGCCAAAACCGCAAGAGTATGAAACGTTGTTGATTGTTAGCGGTGATCCATCGTTTGGATCGCCTCCGCCATTGGACTGATCCCTTTCAACAGGTCCGTTTGAGTTGGCGCACGCAAAGAATGTCGTCTTGTGAAGATTCGTGAGACTGCCGTGTGGAAGAAGGACCTTGATATGTCGAATTCTTCTATCTGTTAAGTGGTTTCCTTGAATAAAAGTCGTGGTGCTTAAATCACCAGGAATTCCGTTTTTAGGTGCTTGGAGGGTTACCTCTGTTTCTGATCGTGCAATGATCTCCCAGCCCGGAGCGGGACGACAGATTTCTTCGGGCGTGCAGGGAAGTGTAACTTTCCCACTGCAATCTGCTTGTTTGAGGCCGGGACGTACTGATGTGGGGTTTAAAGAAGGAGATGCCTTTGCTGGAATGCCACGCTGACTATCGCGTTCAAGGTCTACAACGATGATAAAACCGCCGTCTCGTGGAACGTCGATAAAGGTGTCTTCTCGGATTTGAAAGAGGGACTCGACAACTAGCGATGAGTTCCCCTGGTCAATTGAAGAGTTAAAATCGCGCACCAATGTAGACTCTGCACTTCGCAAGTCGTGATCTATTTGGATGATTTTCGACAGATTTAGAAGGACGCGTGAATCATTTTGACCGTTTATGCAAGCGAGAAACCACTTAGAACCAGTACGGCGTGCGATGAGCGCGTACGAGTCGGGTGTTCCGCCCAAAAGCCTGGTCTCATCCCAAGTGTCCGGAAGACTCTTCAATAGTTCCTTCGCAACTGGGTGGAGGCGGTAAGAATCTGGGGAATCGGCGAAATGGGTGATGCCGCATTCAAAAGCGATCGAAAGTGCTAGTTCATGGGCATTGCTGGTTGTGCGGTTAGGAGCGCTGAAAGTCACCGGCGTGTAGTCCATTGATCCTACGACGTTGCGAGTGAAAACCTGGCAAACGTTGTGGAGTGAATTGAGCGGTTCCTTATAAAAAACGTAGTATTCTGCCCCGCGAATTGCCTCGTATCCGATCACCTGAGGATAAGTGCGTGCCCATCCTCGGGGAATTACACTTCCGTGAAAGTTAACCATGAGTCCTAACCGTGCGGTTTCAGACAAAATCGACTCATACCATTGATAGCGCTCACGGCTCTCGGACTCCATGAAATCGATTTTTACTCCGCAGACTCCCCACGAATGCCAGAGTGCGAGTTTCTTTATATTCTCGGGGCCGTCAAGGTCATTCCATGCACTCCATAAGTGAATGCACACATCTCGTTGAGAAGCATAAGCGACGAGCTCTGGAACCCAAGCCGCATCCCAACCACAATCGACAAGGACATGATGCCATCCTTGTTCATAAGCGAAGTCGACGAAATTCTTCTGGGTTTCGAGGTATGCCCCAGAGTATTGACTTGACCACCAGGACCATGCGGCGTGGCCGGGTAATACATATGAGATTGGGTCTGGTTCTGTGGACTTTGCAATGTGCGCGCGAGCTAAATCATCAACAAGCGTGGATTCAACGATTGAACTGAGCGAGCCAATGATAAATACTCGCCAAGGGGATGTGAAGTGACCGTTGGTTGAAATCTGTTCGTCGGCGAGGGTGAAAGTGAAGCAATCATCTCTCCATGCAAGGTGGGCACCGCAATTGCTGCCATCGATATCGGACTCACTGATGAGGTAGTTTTCTTCTCCATCGGAGTAGATTAGTGTCGGTAAGCCGTAGGCTCCGCATGGTAGGTCTGCAGCCGTATTGATTATGCGTGCTTCCTCGTACCAGGTTGTGTACGGAAGTGTGCAGACCTGAGAAGCTGCGGAACAGCGAATCTGCGT
>CAKAPY010000062.1 GCA_916719935.1 uncultured Actinomyces sp.
CGATGAGCCGGCGTTCCCTCGACATATTTCACCTCCAATACCTTCGAAAACTGGACGCGTCGCGCGGCAACCCAGCTGGGTAATGTCGAGCTCAAGCTCGACTGGGCGGCGCCTTTAACTCTGATCCGCAGTCACGTTCAAAAGCTTCTTCTTGCAACTGATTTGTGGGATGGGCGTTCGTGGGCCGTTCAGGTTGCTGATTCGAATGAAACGACAATAACCGTTCGCATTGTTGTCTCTGCAAAGGACTCCGGAGCGCTGTGGGATCTGCGCTGCTACCTACGTGAAAACATGATTCGTTGGGTTGTTGATGAGGATCCTGCGATCCGTCCGCATACGCGTGTTCAGTCCTTGGAGGTTGAGACGGTCACGCAGGATACCTCTCGCGAGGCCGTCGCCCGCCTGGCGAAGGAACTGTCGGGTATTGCCGCCGATACGACGGGTGACCCCAACTTGCATCCGGTGTCGGTGGTAGGAAAGCCCACTCAGGCCTCGCCGGTTTCTTCTCAGGGCAAGACAGAAGAAAAGGCTGATTCGGACCCCCTCGATGACGCAGTGCATTCTGTGCGGCTCCTGGCAGCCCGGCAGAAAGCCAAACGCGCACGCAGGAGGGCAATGGCCCAGCGTCAGCGTGAACTTGCTGATACGGGGAAGGTCACAGCGGTGGCCTCGGCAAATGATGCGCAGACCCAGGTTTTTTCGCAGACGATGCTGCATTCTTTGGTTGCCGAGCAACTAGCCGAAAAGGTTGCCCAGGCCAATGCGCGTCTAGGTAAGAACCACCTTGGTGGGGGATCGACTGCGCTCTTGCCTCAGGCTCAGGCTCAGGCAGACAGTGACAAGGCGCAGGCCTCAGCCCCGCAGGTACAGCCTGGTCATGCTCATATGGATGCGACTGTTGTTCGTGGGGAGCGCCTCTTCTCAGGGTCTCCTGATGCCGATGAGCGCAATCAGATTTACGCCGGTCCCGGTGACGAAGTCCTGGCAGAACGCGAAGCTACGGCGAAACGTCACGAAGAAGAAACAACTCGTTTGAACAGCGGACCTCGAGTGCCCGAGGATGCAGTGCGTCCGCAGCGCAGCGATGTTCAACAAGACTGAATTGAGGAAAACAACATGAAGATCATTCGAACCCGTGATCGTGCAACGCAGCTCGAACACCTTGCACAGGCGCAACAGTCGGCACCCAGCGTGAATTACAGTGACGACGAGTGGCGTGAGCGGCTTACTCCCCAGCAGTACTTGGTTCTTCGTCAAGCCGGGACTGAGGCGCCGTGGACAGGTGAGCTACTGGATGAACACCGCTCGGGTACCTATCTGTGTGCGGCATGTGGCGCTCAGCTTTTCCCCTCGTCAACGAAGTTTGAATCGCATTGCGGGTGGCCGAGTTTCTATGAAGCGCTGCCCGGTGCAGTTAACTATTTCGAGGATATTTCCCACGGAATGCGCCGCATCGAGGTGCGCTGTGCAAGCTGTGATTCTCACCTCGGGCACATCTTTGATGACGCACCCAATCAGCCAACGGGAAATCGTTTTTGCATGAATTCCGTGTGCCTACAATTTGTCCCTGATCCTGTGGCATAGTGGGGGAGTGCTCTCCCATCTTCGTGCGCTTCTTTCACGCGTTCCCGCGCCCATTCTGATTGTTGGTGCTGCGCTTAGCGCGTATAGCGGTGCGGCCGTTGCGGTTCTGATTTTTGGGTCTGTCCAGCCCGCTACTGTGGCATGGATGCGTGTTTTCATCGCCGGGATGATTTTGTGTGCGTGGCGACGTCCCTGGCGTGTGGGCCTGAGCGTTAAGGATCTTGTTGAGTCCGCTTGCTTCGGCTTGGCGTTGATCACCATGAACATCACGTTCTTTGAATCGATCGCATATTTGCCCCTAGGTCCAGCCGTCTCAATGGAGTTCATCGGACCGGTTGCTGTCGCGGTGATTCGTGGCCGAGGTTGGCTTCCGCGCCTTGCCGCATTCCTTGCCATGGCGGGGGTCGTTGCTATTGGTGGGCTTGGCCTCGACACCAATGATCCAGGTTTTATTCCCGGGCTGAAATGGGCGGGCTTGTGTGCTGTCGCGTGGGCGGTCTACATCCTTTTGGGTCAGCGTGTGGCATCGAAGCGCTCGGGAATCACCAATCTTGCTGTCGGTTGTGCGCTTAGTGGGCTGATACTTTCACCTTTCATGGCTCACTCAGCCTTACCTGCGCTCACTCAACCTTGGCTGCTTGGGATTGTCGTGCTTGTTGCGGTCCTATCCACCATCATTCCTTGCTCCTTTGAAGCCCTTGCCATGCATAGGATCTCGGCGGCGGATTTTTCGCTGTTCACTGCGCTTTCTCCGGCCTCGTCGCTGCTGATGGGTGTGGTCATCCTCTGGCAGATTCCTACGCTGTGGCAGATTCTGGGGCTTGTTCTCATCTCGGTGGCTGTTGGAATTGCTTCAAAGGATTCCTCGAAGGAAGATGAGCTTCTTGCTGAAGAAGTACGTGAACTCGTTGGAGGAGGATCGTGAGCAGCCGAACACTCGCGGGAATAGCAAACCGCATTCCCGCACAGGTATTGATTGTTACCTCGGCTCTCATTCAATACAGCGGCGCGGCCGTCGCAGTTTTCGCATTCTCTGTCGTTGAACCGGCCTCGGTCGCATGGTGGCGCGGTTTCGTTGGTGCCTTGGTGCTGTGCGCGTGGGTTCGTCCTTGGCGAGGCCTCGACCGCGCAACCCTCAAGGGAGCCTTTTATTTCGGTATCGCTCTGGTCTGCATGAATTCGTGCTTTTACGAGGCCATCTCCCGCATTCCTTTGGGGGCGACAGTATCCCTGGAATTTCTTGGCCCCGTGGCGGTTGCGGTGTTCCGAGGCCGCGGATGGGCACCGCGAATTGCCGCATTTTTTGCGTTGTGCGGAGTCTGCGCCATTGGTGGTCTTGGCCTGGATTTGAGCGATCCGCAAACGCTTCCGGGATTGGCCTGGGTTATGGGGGCTGCGGCCTCGTGGGCAGGATATATCGTTCTTGGACAAAAGGCCGCGTCTTCAAGCTCCGCGATGACCAACCTTTCGCTGGGTTGTGCGTTCAGCGCCTTGATCTCTGCGCCAATTCTGGCCCCGGGGGCAATGGCTGCATTCAGTGATCGAAAGGTTTTAGTCGCGGTCATTGCCTTGGCGTTCTTGTCAACGGTTTTCCCATACAGCCTTGAAGCCATGGCGATGAAGCGGGTTTCTGCAGCGACTTTTGCCTTGTTCACAGCGCTTCTTCCCGCGACCTCGGCTCTGATCGGTGCGGTACTTTTGCGCCAGATTCCTAGCCTGTGGCAATTGGTTGGTCTGGTGTGTATTTCAATTGCCGTGGGAATTGCGTCGATGGCTGGGCGCGCGCACCCCGATATCAATGGGAAAGAAACAGTCCTGGAATCTGCCGGTGTTCAGGGCACAGAAGAAACAGAAAACTAGAAAAGCGCAAAAGAAGTAGGCCCAGGGGGACTCGAACCCCCAACCCACGGATTAAAAGTCCGCTGCTCTACCATTGAGCTATAGGCCCGCGGGTACTCCCGCTGTGTGGCCCATCGGGTGGACCAACCCCACCATCTTACTGGTAGGAGAGCAAATGGGCGAACCGCAACGCATCCCAAGGCGTCCGGCGATTTTGGACTACGCGCAAACAGAGGCAATTGTTGGTGCGCCAGATGTCGCGGATTCTTCTGTTCTTGCTCACTCAACTGCTTGGGCACTGCTGGGTGTGGGAGATGAAGATTTTGATGCCGAGGCCTTGCGTCGCCTTCGCGAGCTGCTCTCCACCGGTGGAGTTCCTCTAGTTGCCGAGCTGTGGTCGCAGAGCCCTGATTTCACTCTTCCAGGCGCGCTGTGGCGCGTGTACTTGTTCAGAGAGTGGTTCCACCGTGACCCGCTCACGGTTGCTGATCTGTACATCTTGGGATTGCATGCGGAGCAGGTCCCCGGACTCGAAGAGCCCATTCATGCGCGTCCTTTGGAAGATGTTGTCCATGACGCGGACGCACTTCTCTCCGGAGAAAAACGTGATGATGATCTGGAAGACATCTTTACTGAGCTTGCACATGCGATGCGCATTGTTGCTGCGGGCGATCCCAGAGTGGGAAGACAGTGGATCGATGACCCGCATGATGCTTTGGCCTACGGAGTGACGATGCGTGCGCGAGCGCTGGTCATGACCGCTCAAGAGCTCGAAGGTGCTGCCTCCCGAGCGCGCATCGGTGAGTTGGATTGAGGCATCGTTTTATCTGCTTCGCGGTGGCTGATTTCATTTAGTCTCACGAAGTTACAAAAGGTATTGGCATCACTGAAATCGGCTGCTAGTATGGCGCAGGTAACAGCGATGGGGTGTGTGAATTTCTCAAAGTCGAGTTGTTCTCACACGGAGTACCCATGTCTACTCGTCGACGCTACGGAACCGCATTAATCGCGGGTATTGCAGCGCTCTCGCTACTCACCTCCTGTTCGGGAGGGGGCGCGAAATCCTCTGCGGGAAGCGAGGATAAGCTCACCTTCATGATGCTCGGCGCATCACAGAAATCGATCGAGCACATCGAGAAGAATGTCCTACCGGAATTCAAGAAGAAGACGGGTGTTACCGTCACTTTGCAAACCTCAGACTGGGGGAGTGCCTTCCAGAAGTACACGACTGCAGCTGCCTCGAAGCAGATGGCGGATGTCGTCTCTCTGGGTGCGATCTGGACCGCGCCGCTAGCTGATAAAGGAGCACTTCTGGATCTCGGCCCATACATGGATAAGTGGGCAGACAAAGACAAGATTTTCCCAGAGCTGCTCAAAGACGGGCAGTGGGACGGTAAGCAGTACTCGATTCCCTATGGCTTTGATCTTCGCGTTCCGGTCTACCGCAAGGACCTCCTCGAAAAGGCCGGTGTGGACACGACGAAACTGCCGACAACGTGGGAGGAATTCCACCAAGTCGCGCTCAAGGTACGTGACGCCAAGATTTGCGAATCTCCGATTTTCTGGGGTACCGATAAGTCCATCGGTCTCCAGCAAGGATTCGCTCAGCTCATGATGCAAAACGAGGCCAAGTACTGGAAAGAAGACGGGACCTCAAACTTCTCTTCCCCGCAAGCTCGTGAGGCCTTGGACTTCTTGGTGACAAGCTTCAAGGAAGGAACCGCGGACTACCACTTGGTCTACTCCGGTAGTGGAGCGCGTCCTTTGGTTTCGGGTCAATCGGCAATGGGCTTGGGATCTCGAAACGACTACTATAACGCCGAGAGCACCAACCCTGAAGTTGCCAAGCAACTCCTCATCGGTCCTGCGTTGATTGGCCCTTCGGCATCGAAGGGCGCTGCTGGAGCATGGATCAACAAGCTCGCTATTGCAAAGAACTCCAAGAATCCCGACAAAGCCTTCGAGTTCATCTCCTTCCTCATGGAAAAGGACAACTTGAGCGCCTTTGACGAGAGCTATGGTGTTCTGCCCGTTCGTACCGATCTTGCTGAGGCTTCGTGGCTAGGTGAAACGGGACTTCAGCTTATGGCGCTGGCAAAAGATGCCCAATCACAACCCCCACACCCCGGCATGATGCAATTTGGCGGAGACATCAACAAGCTGCTTGATCCTGCAGTTCGTGGATCAGCGGGAGTAGATGAGACTCTTGCGGCGATCGACGAGAAACTCAACGCCTTCGGGCACTGATATGTCTCGTCCAATGAATACAGCTCGTTGCTCGTCGGTGCTGGAACGCCAGCGCCGACGAGCCGGCCTCTCATTAATTGCCCCGGGAGGGGTTGCAGTTATTCTCTTTACCCTCCTGCCTCTCGCGCTTGCAGCGGTGTTCTCCTTTACCAAGTACGATCTGATTAACCCTCCGGAGTGGGTTGGTTTCGAGAACTACATTGGTCTCTTCTCCGATCAAGTCTTTTTACAAGCAATCGGGAACACCCTGTACTTTGCTTTCGGCCAGGTTGCTATCGGCGTAGTAGTCGCCTTCATGATCGCCATGCTCTTCAGTCAAAAACTGCATGGGAACTCGGTGATGAGAACGATCGTTTATATGCCGCAAGCGATGTCCTATGTCATTGTTGCCCTGTTCTGGTCCTTCTTCTTCGATCCATTCTCAGGTCCAATCAATGAGTTTCTCCAAGACATGGGAATGCCGAAGATTTACTTCCTCACTGAATCATCTACGGCGATGCCCTCAATTTTGATTGTGTCCTTGTGGCGCAACATGGGCTACTACATGGTCATCTTGCTAGCCGGAATCCAAGCGATACCACCCCAGCTCATTGAAGCCGCTCAAATTGATGGAGCCGGTGCCTTCCGTCGCTTGATTTACGTTGTGATACCGCAGATGAAAAATACTCTGTTCTTCGTGGCAATCACTTGGTTAATGGGTGGTTTCCAAATGTTCACTCAGGCTTACGTCATGACCCAAGGTGGCCCTGAAAACTCCACGCGAACGATCGTCTACGAGCTTTATGAATCAGCGTTCACCTACCTAGATATTGGCCGAGCATGCGCCATTGCTGTCTTGCTCTTCTCGACAGTGATTGTCGTCGGTCTGCCCGTTCGCCTGTTCCAAAATCGGGCAGCACGTCGCAGTGCTACCCCTGAGCGCACACTTGAGCACGCTGGAGGGACGCGATGAGAAACATTCTTCGATCCGGCATCTTCCATACGCTTGCCCTGATCATTACAGCTCTATACGTTGTCCCCTTAGCCTCGATTTTCTTGGTTGCCCTAGCTCCGGCAGATCGTGAATTGCAGTTCGGTATTCCCGATGAATTCGCCTGGTCGAACTTCGCTGAAGCGATGCGTGCAGAGAACTTCCCCCTCTTCTTCGCGAACTCACTTGTCGTGTCTCTAGCGTCGACGGTGCTTCAGGTCCTTTTATGCGCGATGGCCGGCTATGCGCTTGCAAAGATGCCGATCCCGGGTAAGAAGACCATCATGCTCGTCCTCATCGCGCTCATCATTGTTCCTCCGGAAGTCATGATGGTCCCGCTCTTCGTTATCGTCACGCACGTCCCCTTTTCTGGAGGTAACGACCTTTGGGGAAACGGCGGCTCTGGACTACTGGATACGTACGCGGCCCTAGTTGTCCCGCACGTGATTTCTGCGCTGTGTATTTTCTTGATGCGCCAGTTCTACTTGGATCTTCCCGATGAACTGGGTGAATCGGCGCGAGTCGATGGTGCAAGTGAGGGACGTATCTTCTGGCAGATCTACACTCCGCTTGCCCTTCCAGCAGTTGCTGTCGTTTCGGTTCTTGCTTTCCAAGGGGCGTGGAATGACTTCTTGTGGCCGCTGGTATCCGTGAAATCAAACGATATGCGTACGCTCCAATTAGGACTAGCAGTCTTCTATCAAGAGAACTCAACCCAGTGGAGCCTGTTGATGGCAGCAGTCATCCTCATGACATTGCCAATCGTCGTGATCTTCCTGTTTG
>CAKAPY010000063.1 GCA_916719935.1 uncultured Actinomyces sp.
AATCGAGCGGTAGTTTGGGGCAACTCGAGAAGGGCGGAAAGGAAGAATTACGCCTTCCAGAACTGGCTTCCAGATCAAAGGATGAAGTTCGATCACACGACGATCGCTCAGGAATTCCCGCAGGAAACGGCGAATATCCCCGGGACTGGGCGATTCTGGAGTACCGAGGTTAACCAGGAGCACTACGGGGATCTCAGCAGGGTTTTCTGACTTTTCGTCATCTTCTGTCAACACAATTCAGCCTAACATTCGCCAGGCGATCTGCCTCTTGAATCGCACATTGCTGTGCGGGCAATCCCACATCACCTCTGTCACGAAACGTTTGCTTCTCACAAGTGGTAACCGCTAAAGTACTTCAGGTAGCTTTTCTCCACCTCAGCAGTGAAGTGCAGATGAGCCCGGCCGCCTTAGCTCAGTCGGCAGAGCGATTCACTCGTAATGAATAGGTCGTGGGTTCGATTCCCACAGGCGGCTCAGACAAGCCCGAAATGTCAACGAAAACTTCGTTGGCGTTTCGGGCTTTTGTGTTGAAACAGAAATGCCCGCGAGCGCAAGGCTCGCGGGCATTGAACGTCCGAAGATCAGGACAGACGCGTCACGCGGTAGCGCCAGTCGACCGGACCGGTCTCGATGGTCTCGACGCGGTAGTGCGATTCGCTTTCCTGCAGGTAATTGAACAGCGGGACGGGCTGATGCGGAGCAACAACGATCAGCGATGCACCAAGCGGCAGGTTATCCATCGCAGCAAAGAGCAGCGCATGACGAACAACCTTTGGCAGGGAGTGAATAACGAGCTCGTCCTCACGGACAGCGGGATCCTGCGAGACGACGTGCGCGGTTCCCTGACCGTGATCACCGCAGCCACAGCCTCCGTGAGCAGATGCCTCAGCCTTGGGAGCTGCCTGAGCAGCGTGTCCGTGGCCACCACAACCGCAACCACCCTGGGATTCAGGTGCGGGCGCGGCCTCAGCCTCATGCCCGTGTCCACCGCAACCACAGCCTCCGTGAGCCTTGGGTGCAGATGCTGCAGGATCAGCTTCCGCTTTCTTTCCATGGCCGCCACAACCGCAACCGCAACCGCCCTCAGAGGGGGTGGTCGATACGTCGACCAGCTTGAATTGCTGTCCAGTTCCCGGCGCTGCTGCCTCGGGCAAAGTCTCTGCCATTTTGTCCTCTTCCTTGGGATAAAGCTGTTAACCAGCGGGTACTCACAGGAACGCCCGCACACAGACCTTTATTTCAGTTTAAATCCTTGTTAAATAGAGCGCTGAGCGATCCCATTCACTCGCAGCGGAGTGCAAACTCCACCTCAACCTCGACCGAGGCATTGAGCGGCAAGGCTGCAACACCCACAGCCGAACGCGCGTGCTGAGAGCCAAAAACCTCACCCAGTAGCTCGGAGGCGCCATTGACCACAGCAGCCTGTCCATAGAAGTTCGGCAAGGACGCGACAAAAGCAGTCACCTTAACTACCGAAGCCAAGCGATCCACACCTCCCGCAACTGCAGCCGCAGCTGCCATCGCGTTCAACGCACAAATCCGCGCGGCCTCGTAGGCATCTTCGGGATCGGCACCCTCTTCACCGACCGCACCAATGCATGCTAGCTCGCCATTTTCCAAGGGAAGCTGGCCGGAAGTGCGCACAACACCGCGATCCTCAATAGCGGGGACATAGGCGGCAACAGGCTTGGCAACCTCAGGAAGTTCAAGGCCAAGCTCAGCAAGTTTCTCCGAAGGCAGTGTCATTTTTCCTCACGATCTCATCAGAACTGGGGGGCGTGGAATTTCCACACCCCCCAGCCTAGTCCCGCGCAGCACCTCTGGGTCATCACGCACACTTCGCGGGACAGCTTGTGTGCGGGATCAACCCCGCATTCGGCTCATGCGGCAAGCGCCTGCTGAACCGTCGGCCTCATCGTGAAGAAACGATCAATCACCCGAGTCCACCGGTTTGTCTGCAAGTCCGGAGTCAGTAGAGCCATCGCAGTCGCATACTTCGAGATACGCGACGGCCGGATCCTATTTGCCCACAGCAATCGGTCAAGCTCAGATGGAGCCGTGCCTGATTTGGTCTCAATAATCGCAATGTGGGGAGCCTGAAGCTCATGTCCCCACGAGTCCCATTCCAGGTCGGTGTCAATCGTCGCTCGCCCCTGGCCGTCGGCCATGAGAAGCGTCGAACGCGTGTAGGTTCCAGAGAGGACGGGGACCAGGGAATCAACCCGACCAACACCGTCAAAGCACTGAGCGTCCTCGAGCTTTTCGGCCACCCACAGCCTGCCCTCGCGACTCAGTTCCATCCGCGCTGCCTGAGCAAAGTCGTAGGCCATGCGCTTCTTGACGGTATGCCCGCGCGGGCCTCGGGTCTTGACTTCCAGGAAGGCCAGCTCCGAATCAAGGTACGAGCGCGTACGGACCTTGTAGCGGCGGCGGCGCTTGTGCGCTGTGTCCATGAAGGAGTGCAGCTCAGGCGTATCGAAGTAGCAGGAGCCATAGCGCTGCTCGACCTTGCCGCCAATTTCGAGGATCTGCGTTGCGGGGTTCATGAACGCGATCAACTCATCCAAGCGATCCGTGGGCACGACGTACTTGCGATCGACTCGCGTGAGCATCGCGGCACGCGCGTTCATCTCGTCGAGGCTGATTCGATCGAGGTTCGTCAGATTGTGTAGTTCGTGCGTCATGGTGTCCTCCAGTTCTTTCTCGAGGCCGAGGCCGGGGTGGTCGTTTGCGCAGGCTTAGCGCTTAGCCGGGACCCGGTAGCGAACGTCAACCAAGGTGAGATCGTTGACCATGTCGAGTTTGATGACCTTGACTCCGGTCACCTTCACACCCATGCGGGCCTCAAGCGCTTGGCGAAGTTCCTTCTCGTCTGCGATTGCACGGTCGAATTGGACTTGCTGCGAGCCAGAGCGTCCAAGGATCAGAGTGGAATCACCAACGGCCAAAGTTGCAAGCACCAATGCGACCATTGCGTAGGAGTAGATCGCTGTGCTCATGCCAAGGAGCAGGCCAATGGCAAGGGAAGCAAAGTAGTAGGCGATTTCTCGCTGGCTGATTTCGTCGGAACGAAGTCGGATGATTGACAAAACACCGAAGAGGCCCAGTCCTAGGCCTGCGGAGATCGTCGAGTTTGCCATGACGCTTGCGACCGCAAGGACGCCGATGTTCACAACAAAGAATGCGACGACAAGATCAGCGCGTCGGTGGCGGGGGTAATAGAGGGCTCCAACCAGGATCAACATTGCGAGAAGGTCGATGAGGATCGGCAGAACCATCGCTGTGGTGAGTGCAGTCATTTGATGCTCCTCAAGGTTGTTTCGTGCGTGACGTAACTATTGAGCCAGCGGAGTCTATGAATGAGCTATGTGGGAGACTTGTTCTAGCAATGCGTATTGGAAAGAGATCGAATGCTCCCTTTTTTCTTCTTGGCGACAACCGTTTGTCTCTTGATCGGTCTTGGTTTTGCGATCTATGGACGCAGCTCCCACTGCTTGATCTTCGTTCGCGCGATCGGCTACCTGACGGGGAGCGCAATTGTTAATGCGATTCTCATGCTGATGCTGGTTTCACTATGTGGGAGCCTCCTCTTGCTTCTCCCCTCATCACTGCGGGGAAATGAGAATCTCCTGGACGATACGGCCTCGACTTTCTCTACAGGTCTTGGAAAGTTCCGCGCAGGGACTTTTTTGCTCATGACGTTGACACTGATGATGGCTGCTGCGCTCATTCAGGTATACATTCACCGTTTTCTTTCAAAGCGCTTCACTTTTTTGACCGTCAGTAGCAAGACCTATCAGATTGCTGAGTACATCATTCAGTGGACGACCATCTTCCTTGCCGCGTACCAGTTCTTCTTCAACGGCCTTCGTGATCTCGTGACCTCAATATGGAGTCAGAACGAGGCCAGCTACATGTTCAGAATCGTGCTTTCTCCCGATAACGTTAATTTGATTCTCCAGCCTGTCCTTTTCTCCACATGGATCATGGTCGTTGTTGAGAGCCTGTATGCGCGCCGACAAGTGACGGCTAGCTGAAAAACACACAGTGGGGGGATGCGACCGAAGTCGCATACCCCCACTCTTTCACTCAGCGGCCGCCCTGACGGTTTCCGCCTTGTCCGCCGGGAACACCTCCCTGACCACCGGGGCCTCCACCCATTCCACCACCGGTCGATTGACCCGCGGTAACAGAGGTCGAATTCGAATCCACACTCACCGTGTAGCTCTGTCCATTCGACACATCCGCAGAGGAGAAGACCACGTTCTGGAAGGTCTTTGCGGCCTTAATGTTGGCCAAGACCTTTCCACTGGAATCCTTAATGGTCACGGTCGAGTTCGCGTTACCGGAAGCCGAGGCCTGCAACCATCCCTGCGAGGAACTGGTCGAAGGCGATTCGGCCATTCCGGAAGAACCAATGGCAAGAAGCGTTCCACCACTGACCAAGAATTCACCGTTCGAATCCAGTGCGCCGTTCCCACCATCCGTGGGCCCGTAGACGATCGTGTTACCACCGGAGATCTCCACCGAGCCATTGGAATCGATGCCATCGCCACCCGCATTGACCGTCACGGTGCCGCCCGAGATCAGGATCTTTTCACCGGTGTCCTGCATGGAGCCACCGCCACCGGGTCCGTTGTTGGTCGTGGTCGTCTTGGTCGCGGTCTTCGCCGCTTCAACCGCCGCAACGGTGGTCGAACCAGAACCGTTGATACCGTCATCACTCGAGGTCAGATTGACTTCACCGTTGGAGATGGTGATCAAGCCGGCTTCAAGGGCTTCATTGGACTGTTCAACGGTGACCTTTGCACCGTCAAGAACGGCCGCGCCCTCAGCGTGAATACCGTCATCAGCTGTCGAAGTAACGATCGTTCCGGAGGTCAGTCGGATTGCACCATCGGAGTGCAAACCATCATCGCCGGAGTCAATCGTGACCTCGCCGCCGTCTTCAATCAGGAAGACACCAGCCTTAATTCCCTTGGTGGAGTTATTGGAGTCCTTTCCAGACGAAGCCCCACCACCGGCAATAATTGTCGTATCGCCGCCGGTGATGATGACGTCAGTTTCACCCTGGATTCCGTCACCGGTCGATGTGATTTCGATGGTGCCACCGGTGATGTTGACGTAGCCCTTGGTGGTATCGCTATCTTGGTCAGACTTCAGGCCGTCCCCTCCTGAAGTGACCTTGATAGTTCCGCCGGCAACGGTCAGCGAGTCCTTGCCACGTAGCGCATCGTCCTTCGACGTGACCGTGATGTTACCCGACAGAATGTAGAGGTCGTCCTTGCTGGTAATGCCGTCGTTGTAGTTGGCATTGACCGTCAGTGAACCGCTACCCGTAATAGTGAGATCTGCATCGGAGTAAATCGCCGCGTTATCTTCAGCGTTTGTATCCGAAGGAGTGCCGTCAGTAACGGTGTTTGAACCGTTCAATGACAGAACAACATCATCCGCAGAGACCACATTGATTGCGCTTCCCGACGAGTTCGTGATTGTCGCACCGTCAAGGATCAAGACAACTTGAGCATCTGTCCCTGCCTCGACCTTCACTTGTCCATTCAGCGTTCCAGAGAGCTTGTAGACGCCAGCCTGGGTGATCGTCACCGTGGAGCCGTCGACCTTCACTCCGGATGCTGAGGTACTCGCGCTGCTTCCGTTCAAAGTAATGGTCTGAGCCGAAGAAGCATCCCACGCACTGTCCTCAACGTAGGAGGCTTTCGCGTTGGCAGCCAAGGCCTCGGCAGCGGTCGGGGGAGCAATGACAGTCCCGGACTCGGCGGAAACCGAGGAACTTGAGGCGGTCTTCGCAGTGACGGCCGACGAGGCCGAGGTTGCGGTGCCGGAAGTCGAGGAGCAGGCGCTCAGTGCGAGCGCGCCGACCGCGGCTACGGCTGATAACCGTACAAGAGTCGAAGCTGGCGTTTTCATGTGAGGTCCTTTCGTGGATCGTGATGATCCAATTGAGCCAGCCAACTCTATGAATGAGCTGTGCCTAGCTCAGGCCTCACATAAGAAAGAAATTGACGTCCTTCACTACCCTTACAGCGTCGCCGAATCGATGAAAGAAGGTTGATTTTCCAGGAAATCCTCGAGGACGCGATTGAGCTGGTCGTACTCGATGAGGAATCCGTCATGGCCATGCGGAGAAGACAGGCACGCGTATTGCGCGCCGGGGATTCCCTCGGCGATCTTGAGTCCTTCCTTTGCGAAGAACAGCCGGTCCGAGTCCACCGAAATCACCAGCGTTCGCGCGGTGATCTGCCGCAGCGCCTCGGTAATTCCCCCGCGATCGCGACCGATGTCGTAGCTGAGCATCGTGCGGCACAAAGAAACATAGGAACCCGCGTCGAAACGACGCACGAGCTTCGCTCCGTGGTAGTCCAAGTAAGACTGGACAGCCAGACGGCCGCCGCTCAACACGTCCTCGCGGTCCTGGGGCGCGCGCCCGAAGCGCGCGTCCAGCTCATCGGGAGAGCGGTAGGTGGCGTGAGCGATTTGTCGCGCGAGGTTGAGTCCCGCGTGGGGGCCTTCTTCCTGGTCGTAGTAGTCTCCGCCTCGCCAGTTGGGGTCCAGTTCAATGGCGCGGATTTGCGTGTGCGCCCAAGCAGCGCGTTCCGCGTTCGTGCATGCCGCCGAGGCCACGACAACCAAGCGCTCGCAGCGCAGCGGGAAGCTCACTCCCCACTCGAGAGCGCGGTGTCCGCCCAAGGAGGCACCGATGACCGTGTTCCACGTGGGAATCCCGAGGTAATCCGCCAGCCGCGCCTCGGCCTGGACCTGGTCGCGCGTTGAGATGACGGGGAAACGCGAACCCCACGGCTTCCCGTCAGGCGCAGCCGAGGACGGGCCGGTACTCCCCTGGCAGCCACCAAGGACATTGGGGACGACAATGAAATAGCGTTCGGGATCCAATGGCTTACCCGGTCCCACGGCTTCTTCCCACCAACCGGCGGTTGGCTGGCCGGGAGCTGTGGGGCCGGAAATATGCGCATCGCCAGTCAGTGCGTGCAGCACAAGGATCGCATTGGAGCGGTCCTCGTTGAGAGTACCGAGGGTTTCGTAGGCAAGGGTCACTTCGGGCAGGAAGGAGCCATTTTCGAGGCGTAGTGGCCCCAAGTGTGCAAACTTACGGAATGCGATGTGGTCTTGGGGCGTCCATGCGCCGCTTACGGGGATGGGTCCCAGTGTGCGTCGATTCATGGTGATCTCCTTACTGTCCGAGCGACCGTTGCGCGAGCAGCCTTATGCCAAGTGTGTCACGGCCTCGAAGCCCTGCGTCAAATCGGCAATGATGTCGTCGACGTTCTCAATACCAATGGACAGGCGGACGGTTCCGGGTTCAATTCCCGCAGCGCGCAGCTGTTCCTCATTGAGCTGAGAGTGAGTGGTGGATGCGGGGTGAAT
>CAKAPY010000064.1 GCA_916719935.1 uncultured Actinomyces sp.
GCGGGAGTCAGCACCGTCATGACGCGCAAGAAGCGCTAGCTGCGAAGCAGAATTTCCTCGATCATTTCGATCACTGAGGCGGGCATTTCCGAACGGAATATGCCCGCTTCTTTTCCTCGATCCAAAGTGCGAAGCTGTGGGAGCGCCCGACGTCCCAGACGGCGCACCATCGCATAGCCATCATCTTTCGCCAGAGCATCCATCTCACAGCGAAGCAGGGCCTGGTAGATATCGCTTTCAACCGGATTTTCTGCAAAGGCGGGACGTTTCCCACCCGCGAAGGAAACTTCGAGAACCTGGCTCACCTCGGCCTCGTAAATTGTCATGCACGCACTCAGGGTCTCGGGATCGTAAGTAAACTGAGCGGGCTCCCCATTGACGCTCACCTGCGTGGGTTTTCCAATGCCTCGCATGGTCACAGTCCAGGTGCGAAGGGCCGGAAGCGCATCAGTACAGCCCGTTGCTGGGTGAATAGTGAGTGTTCCGAGGGCGTCATCGTAAGCGATCTCGGTTCGTACTTCGCCGCTGCGCTGCTCGCAATTGACGCCAGGGTAGCGACCATCGTCTTCACGCAAAGTGAAATGGCCATCAGCACCGGGGAAGACAAGGATTTCCAGCGCTTGCGGATTCCCGCAATCATTAATGTTCTGATCCAGCTCTTGCAGGGGGATAATCCCGCCTGCGGGTGCAAAAACAGGAACAAGTTCCAATGGTCGCCACACATTCACGCGCAGTCCACCATCCATTTCGGCGTCGTAGCGGCGTCCGGTAAAGAAGTCGAACCATTGGCCGCGCGGGAACCACATGCGCGTGCGCGCCTGGCGCGTATTCGCGTCGCGCGGGGTCACCACCGGTGCAACCATCAGCTGCGTGCCAAACATGAATTGTTCATGCACGTCGTAGGCGATTCCTGCATCTGGATGAGCCCAATACATGGGAGTCACCAGTGGCGCTCCTTCTGTTGCAGCACGCCAATTCATTGTGTGCAGGTAAGGAATGAGGCGGTGACGCAAGATCAGCGCATTGCGCATAATATCGCGCACGGGCTGCTGGAAATTCCACGGTTCTTTGCCCACAAAAGGCGACAGACTCGAATGCAGTCGGTTAATCGGGCTGAAAACACCCAGCTGGTACCAACGTGCTTCCAGTTCTTCGTCGCGCACACCCAGCATGTGTCCACCGATATCGTGACTCCACCAGCCGTATCCGATATTCGAGGCCGTTGACGTGAAGTAGGGCTGGAATTTCAACGATTCCCAGCTGACAACCGTGTCTCCGGAAAAGCCCACTGGATAGCGGTGCGATCCTGGGCCGGCGTAACGGCTGAGAATCAGCGGGAGCGCGCGGGGCTGTTCTTCGCCTTCTGAAGATGCCGAGGCCATGTCCATATAGTGCAGGTAGTTGAGGATCCACAGCGGATCCAGACCTTTTTGACGTGAAACACCGCCCTGTTGCCAATCGATCCACCAAAAATCGACGCCATCGGTCTCTAGATCATGATGCATGTCGAAATAGGCGCGAATGAAGCTCGGATCCGTCAGATCGAATTCCACCGGTTCTTCGCTGGCCGGGTCAATCCCCATCGTTTCTGCAGCCTTCGAATAGGCGTCCTCGCACGCGCGTATGCCATCACGGGGATGCACATTTGCAGAAATACGCAAGCTTCGATCATGCAGGGATTGTGTAAAAGCACGCGGGTCTGGAATTAACTCTCGATTCCACGAGTATCCGGTCCATCCGGAACCAAAGCGCGGATCAACATCGGTGATATGCCAATCCATATCCAAAACAGCGGTTGTGAAAGGAATTCCTTCTGCACTGAAACGATCCATCAGCGCAAGGTATTCACCCTGCGAATAGGGGTAGTAGCGGCTCCACCAGTTCCCCAGAGCCCAACGCGGCAGAAGTGGAGTTGGGCCGCTCAAACGATAGAAGTCGCGAATGGCATCTGCGTAGCGGTTTCCGTAGCTGAAGAAATAGATGTCAATTTCTGAGTGATCGCGCGGACGTGTCACGCAACCTGCCCTGCAGGCAGTTTCGTCAGCCTGCAAAAGATTTGATTGTGAGTCGTCTAGGACTGCCCATCCATCACGGCTGATAAGCCCCATGCCCAGTTCACAGGCCCCGTTCACGCCATCCAGAGTGCGTGCAGTTCCCTTGAGGTTTGCATGTCCTTCATCTCCGTAGTGCCACGTGGTCCCAAAGCCACTTCCCGCATTCTTGACGACAGCGCTCAGTCCTTCTTTGCTAAAGCTCTGACCGTCAAAAACCATGCGGATGGAAGAGGTCTCCCACACGTGCATTCCGCCTCGCTGGGAGTAGGTAACTTTTGGCGTTTCTTGCTCGAAACAGCGGTTGAGGACGACCTGCGTCGCCTCGTCCTCAAAGACTCCGGAATCCGACCACTCGAGGCGGACCAGGGCCTCGGTCAGGAAACCGATTCGCCACCGCTCCCCAACAAAGGTGGTCTGGGGGTTCATCTGCGCCTTCACAGAGGGGATGGGAAACATTGGGTCTCCTGGGTTACGGGTTTAAGGTGGTTGGAAGAAGGTAGTGGGAAGGAAGGGTGTCGGGTTCTCTCATTGCCGAGGCCTCGGCACACTTAAGCGGCTGCTCCCCCGCCCTCGGCGACGGCCTCGTCAGCGGCGCCCGGGAGAGTTCGGTCCTTGACACTCATTCCCGGCAGCCCTCCAAAGCTATAAATCACTGCCTGGACAGCAAAAATCGGAACTGCAGCGCCGAAGACCATAAACACGCCCGGCCACTGACTCCACATCCACCCAATGATGACCGTAAAGGCAAGGAGCAGCAGGGTGCACAGAGGGCGGGCCAGTGTCATGTTTAGCGACATGCGCAGAACCCAAGGAAGGGGTTCGTCGAAATTCGCGCGTACTGACCATGACAGCGCCGCCACGGTCCAGAACACCAGGTTGAGCAAGAGCAATAGCCCCGAGACGCCAATGCCAATGACTCCCCCCAGGTCGTTCCAATTCACCAGGTAGTAGTCCCACGCCAGGGCGAGGCCAATGAGCAGTTGCCCCCAACCGAAGAGATTGGCCTGAGTGAGTTCGTCTTTCCATGCGTGGTGAAACACCACCCATGTTTGGCGAATGCGCCACGACTGGTCCTCATCGATAAGCCAGGTCCGAAAGGTCGCATATGCTGCAGCGATTGAGGGGAAGAATCCTCCCACAATCAGTCCCATGAGCGTGTGGACGAGCATCGCAATGTTGGTAACAAACACCATCAGCACGATGCGGCACAAGCGCTCGTAGGTCAGGGCCAATCTGGTCATTGTTCTAGCCTTTGACGGCGCCGATCATGACGCCCTTGTTGAAGTACTTCTGCAGGAAGGGGTAGATGATCAGCAGAGGAATTGTCGAAACGATGATCACGCCAAACTTGATCTGATCGGCAAAGTTCTGCGAATCCATTGCGGTCATTCCGACGGCACCAACTTGCGTCTGGTTTGCCAACAAAATATTTTGCAGAACATTTTGCAAAGGTTGCAGGTTCTGGTCACGGATGTAGATCAAACCGGTGAAGTAGTCGTTCCAGTGTCCAACGAAATAGTACAGGCCGATAACCGCGATAATCGCCGTCGACAGAGGCAACACGATCTTGTTGAAATACCCGAAGTACGACAGACCATCAACCTGCGCGGCATCATGAAGTTCTTCGGGGATCGAAGCCTCAAAGAAGGAACGGGCAATGATCATATTGAATACGCTGAAGGCACCCGGAATGATGAAAACCCAGATGCTGTTGAGCAGTCCCAGCTGTTTCATCAGCAGGTAGCTGGGGATCAGGCCGCCACCGAAGAACATCGTGAAGGTAAAGAAGAACAAGATCACGCGACGCGGCTTGAATTCTTTACGGGACAGGGCGAAGGCCGCTGGAAGCGTGACGATCAGGTTCACTGCTGTGCCGAGGAGCGAGTACAGCAAGGTGTTGCGATAGCCAATCCAGATACGCGTATCTTCCAAGATCTTGATGTAGCCCTTGAAATTAATACCCTTGGGAAGAACCGTGACTTTACCGGTCGATACCAAGTTCGGGTCTGAGAAAGACGCGACAATGATGAACCACATCGGGTACAAAATTGCCAGAACGATGGCCGCGATGATCAAAGCGATGATTCCATCAATGATCCAGTCAGAGGCAGAGCGCGTTCGCCACAATGCGCCAAGGCTCTTCTTTGGCTTCGGTTCGCTTGCCCTATCCCCCGATATTTGCGTCCCGGCCGTGTGACCGGAAATCTTTGCGGCAGGTGTTGCTGCAGACATGATTCAGTCCTTTCTTCACGCCGGTTCTAGAACAAGCTGGTGTCGCTGGTCTTCTTTGCAATCTTGTTTGCGGTCACCAGGAAGATGAAGTTCACAACGCTGTTGAACAAACCGATTGCAGTGGAATAGCTGTAGTGGTGGGCCAAGATACCGATGCGGTAGGTATAGGTCGCAATGACTTCAGAAGCTGGGATATTCAGCGTGTTCTGCATCAGCCAGACCTTTTCGAAGCCGACACCCAGCACCGAGCCCATATTCAAGATCAGAAGGATTCCTGCGGTCGGCAAAATGGCCGGGATATCGATGTATCGAATTAACTGCATTCGCCCGGCACCGTCGATTTTCGCGGCCTCGTAAAGAGCGGTATCGATTGATGACAGCGCAGCCAGGTAGATGATGCAGTTCCATCCGGCGTGCTGCCAGATTTCGCTCATCCAGTAAATCGGCGTAAATGCGGAGGCGGTTCCCATGAGGTCCGCACCTCCAAAGAACTTACTGATCAAACCGGAATTTGGCGCCAGGAAGATATTGAGCATCGAGACCATGACCACTGTCGAAATGAAGTGAGGCATGTAGGTGATGGTCTGAACGAAAGTTTTCGTTCTTTTGCTTGCGATCTGGTTGATCAGCAAGGCCAGAATGATCGGGGCAAAGAAACCCATGACCAGGGTCCACAAGCTGATGCGTAAGGTGTTGCGGATAATCTGCCAGAACATTGGGTCTTTGAAGAACTGATGAAAATACTTCAGTCCTTCCCACTTTCCGCCCGTAATGCCTTTGCTGACATCGAAGTCACGGAAAGCCAGCTGGATTCCATACATTGGCCCGTAGCTGAAGATCAGGACCAGAATGATCGCCGGCAAAACCATGATCCACAACTGCCAGTACAGCCTAAGGTGGTTCGCGAGGCCCGCGGGAGTCCACCAGGGAGCACCCTTAGCCTTCAGTGTCTTCTTCATTTTTGTGCTGGCCTGCTCAGAGGCAGGGGTGGAGCGTAACGGCTTTGTGCCGCGTGGCTGAACTTCTGTAGTGGACATAGCAACCTCTTCGTTTCGTCCAAGAATTTAGCCGAGAATGTAAGCGAAGGCCGTCCACGGACGCAGGTGGCGATCCTGCACTTCCTCGCATGTGAGGGCGGCATCCTGGTTAGTGATGAGGACGCGCTCATTGAGAGGCTCCCCCACCAGTTCTGCAACTTCTGTTGGCAGCTCAACGGTGGCACTGGACAGATTGGCGGCGACTACCAAGCTCTCATCCCCCAAGCGCCTTGTGAAGGAGTAGACAAAGTCGGAATCTTGCGCAATCAATTCCCAGTCTCCGGCAACAACGATGTCTTTAGTGTGCCGCAGTTCAATGAGTCTCTTGAAGAAGTGGTAGACCGAATCGGGATCATCTTGCTGACGCCTTGCGTTAATCACGTCCTTGTTCGCATTGACAGAAATCCAGGGGGCCTGCCCGCTTTTCTCGTCGATGAAACCTGCATAGGCTGTGTCATCCCACTGCATGGGTGTCCGCGAATTATCACGGCCTTTGAGTGCCAGTGCATTCATCATTTCGTCGTGGGTCAAGATCCCCGCTTCTTCGACGTATTGGCGGTAGTGGTTCAGGGATTCGACATCGCGATACTGGTCAAGGCTGGTGAAGCCCGCATTCGTCATCCCCAGTTCTTCGCCTTGGTAGATGTAGGGGGTTCCCTTGTGCATATGAAGGACGAGGCCAAGAGCCTTTGCGCTTCGAGAGCGTAGTTCTTCCGTGCTGTCGTCGCCCCAACGGGATACAACGCGGGGCTGGTCGTGGTTGCAGTAGAAGAGGCTGGTCCATCCGCCATCGCGCACGATTTCTTCGTAGCCCGCGAAGACATTGCGTAGGTCGCAAACCTTCCACGGCACGACAGACCATTTCCCTGCTGGACCGTCGTCGTCAATGCCAACGTGGTCGAAAAGGAAGAGCATGTCGAGTTCTTCGCTGGCCGGGTTGGTGATGTGTGCTGCGCGGGTTTTGGAAATACCTGGACCCTCGCCGACGGTCAGGAAGCCCTCTCTGCCCGCAAAGACGGCCTCGTACATTTCGTGGAGAAACTCATCCAAGCGCGGGCCATCCGTGCAGAAATCGAAGGGTGAGGAATATCCATCGGAGCCGACGGGATAAATCTCCATATCGGATCCATCGGTTCCAGGCAGCATTCCACGGCTATCCAAAGTCTTGGAGATCTGACTAATGACATCCATGCGGAATCCGTCAATCCCCCGGTCCATCCACCAGTTCATCATCTCGTAGACCGCGTGGCGTAGTTCGGGCCTTTCCCAATTGAGGTCGGGCTGTTTGGCCGAGAACTGATGGAAAAAGTATTCGCCGCGCTGCGGATCATAGGTCCACGCGGATCCACCGAAATAGCTGCCCCAGCTGTTAGGTTCAGCGCCGGGTTCACCTGGAGTATGCCCTTCTTTTGCGGGCATCCACCAATACCAATCTGCTTTGTCACTGGTCTTGTCGCGTGATTCGATGAACCACGCGTGTTCATCAGAGGAGTGGTTCACTACCAAATCCATGATGACTTTTAAGCCCAGGCTGTGGGCAGTGCGAAGCAATTCATCCATATCATCGAGAGTCCCAAACATGGGGTCGATGTTCTGATAGTCGGCGATATCGTAGCCGTTGTCGTCTTGAGGCGACACGTACATGGGGCACAGCCAAATAACGTCAATGCCAAGTTCTGCCACATAGGGCAGGCGCTGGGTGATTCCGGGGATATCACCAATCCCATCGCCGTTTGCGTCCTGAAAGGAGCGCGGGTAAATCTGGTAGACCACAGCGTTCGACCACCAGGGGGTCTTCGCCGCAGCGTTGCGAGTCGCAGCGAAATCAGCATTTAATTGCTCTGTCATCGCAATAACTTTCTCAGTCGTCAACATTGCCGCATGTTCTTGCGAGG
>CAKAPY010000065.1 GCA_916719935.1 uncultured Actinomyces sp.
TCATGACAGGATGAACAACACCAGTGATCCAGCGCGGGTCGAATTGGGGGAGACGATCGCGACCTTGGTGTCTTTCCCCGACGATTCTGCTTCCAAGCGTTTAGCGCTTCACGGTGTCGATACGATCATTGTGCACTCCCAGGGACCTGCAGCGTCTTCTATTACACAAACACTGGATCGTGCACCCGGTATTGAGAAGATCGGTGAAACCGAGGCCGGGAGCGCATGGAGAGTGCGTCCAGATGGGCGTAAGCCCGCGCGCCTGTGCCTTGCTTCGGAATCTGCAGACTCCCAGTGTGAAGAGCTCGCAAGCGGTGTTATCGGTGCGCGGACACACGTGTCGGGCCCCGGGGTCCTTCGCCTTGCTGAACGGCAGAACTCGCATTGGGTTGCAACTCTCAATGGACAGCACTTGGACCAAACTGAAGCAACGAATCAGTGGGGAACGGCATTTTCGCTTCCATCCGAAGGTGAGCTCGTGCTGAACTTCCGCTCGAACTGGGTTCTGGCGTGGAAAGCTGCGTGCGCACTTGCTGCCGCGGTGATGCTTTGTGGGCTTCTTCGAGGGAGGAAGGACGTAGTAGACGATGGTGAATAGAAAACGCATGCTCACTATTGGCGCCATCCCTGCCTCGCTCATACTCCTAGGCGCTGCCTCGTGGGGAATAGGCAGAGTCGTGCCTGAACCCTCACTTCCTGCGCCCCAGGTTGTCCACGCGCGTCCAGAAGCCCTTAACTATGCCTGTCCGGCAGGGATTGTCGACCCATTCCACCTTGATGGGGGTGTATCTGCTGCCTCAGTGTGGAATTCCGCCGGGGAACGCGACACCAGTGGAGAATGGACAATCCTTCGTGCGGATGCCTCTGCGCACACCCTTCCTACAACGCTTGGAGTGATGGGCCAAGGCGGGGGAGAGCTTCGCGGTCTGAGTATGACGTCATGCCAATTGCCGGCGAATGACCAGTGGAGCGTTCTGGGATCAAGTACCAGCGGCGAAGACTTGGTCGTGACCTTTTCAAACCCCAATTCCGCACCTTCTGTGGTCACTCTTGAGGGCTACGGAGCAAACGGCCCCATTGATGCCAAACCGCACCAGATGACGATTCCGGCCCGTTCCACTCAATCTGTCCTGGCAGGGGGACTCTTCCCAGAAGAGAGCGCACTGGCCGTACATATCCACGCCGATGGTCAAGGAGTGGCAACCTGGGTGCAAAGCTCTGCAATGCAGGGGGAAGTACCCAAAGGTGTGACAAGCGTGAGTGGGACAAAGCCAAAGGAGGACCAGCTTTTCCTTGGGCTTTCAAAGCAGGGGACCAGCAGCCTACGCCTTCTTGTTCCTCCTTCGGAAACAGGTGACGAGGCCGATACTCATGTTGCTTTGAGCTATACCAGCGACGCTGGCACCTTCAATGTGCCGGGCGGGGAATTGGACGTGAGCGCGGGAACGGTCGTTGATGTTCCGCTCAACGGAATCACCGATGAACGCTATGCCCTGCGTGTTCATGCCGATCGTCCACTTGTGGCTCAGGTTGTGACGAATGTTGAGCAGGAAGAATATCCCGGGGGACAACGCTGGGGGATGCGCGCGGGTATGAGTTCTGCTCAGGGTGTAGTTCACGCTCAATTACCTTCTGCATCAACAGTGGAAGCGCTGGTTCGTTCACGCTTGAGCTCGACGATTCTACGTGGAACTGCGCAAGAGAGCGGTAGTGGAGTCAATGAGATTTCTTCCCATCTGTTGCTCACCTCTGTGCACCCTCAAAGTGGTATCCAGCTTCAACTAGGAAATGAACAGGTAACCCTCGAAGCCGGGAAGATGGCGATGCTGGATCTTCCCTCGCAGGACAGGGGCCTAGAATCTCCAAGCGATGTTGCGATTGCGATTGAGGTGGAAGCGAAAACCCCCAGTGGAGTGCTTCGTGCCGTATGGCCACTGAGCGCAGACGATGTCGAGCAGGCATCGACCTCGATCACCGTTCACTAGCTTGCAAAAAGCGTCCACACGCTCAAAGCATGCTCTCATGCTCAAGCGTGCCTGCGCAAAGCCTGCGTGGCCCCTTTTGCAACCTTCTACAGCGGCAATGCGAGGTCGCCAGAATGCCTAGGAGAGGGAATCAAGTTCCTCTGGTGAGATGTAGAGGATATGTGAGACGCGCTCGGCAATGAGTGCGCGCAATGCCGGATAGAGGTCTGTCGGAGGAATCCGCATGGTGATGGGGAGCCGGTAGAGGACAATGCGGTCTCCTAGTCCCTTACGTCGGTCCGCGGGAAAAACGCGAGCTAAAACTACCCCGTGGTCTTCCCAGGGAGCTGGATCTGAGGGAGGAACGTCTTCGGTTGCAAACTCGATTGTCGCAACCTCAGGCCAGCGCTCGGTGAGTTCCCTAATCACAAGGGCAACGGTCGAATCAAATGTTTCCCGACGCGTTTTCCACGCGGGAAGCCCAGGGAAAAGACGCACATAGCGCGGGGTGCGGCCATGGCGGTCACGGGTGCGTGGAAAAGCTGATGGGAGAGCCATACACATAAGGGTATCGCTCAGCTCTGCTCTCAAGCTGAGGACCTGCCGACGAAGGGCACGCAATAGGAATAGAAAATGCCGTATTGTAGAGCGGTGATCTCGGTTCGACACTGTTCTAAGCCCGGCTGCTCAAGGCCTGCTGTAGCTACACTCACCTACGATTATTCGGATTCGACTGCTGTTGTCGGTTCGCTTTCAGCTGCTGCAGACCCCAATGCCTACGACCTGTGTGAGCACCATGCAAACAGTTTGACGGTCCCGCGTGGGTGGCAGATCGTGCGCCTTCAGACGACCTTCGAACCGGCACCTCCATCGGGGGATGACCTTATGGCTCTTGTTGACGCGGTTCGCCAAGCCGCAGCACACACCCGAAACCGCTCACAGCACGCTGACGACGTGGAAACCCAGACTCCTGCTCAGCCTGCAATTGCCGCGAAAACGGGCGCTACGGCCTCGGCACACGCTGAGCTTGGTCCCTTCGCTCAACCGACTAGCTCTCACGAGGCCGAATCCTCCAGCCCCCTCGATCCACATTCGCCGTGGGCTCGTCGCCGGGCTCAGTTTAAATTGATCACCGAGGAACCTTCTGCCGATCAGGAATAATCCGATCAGGAATAAGAGGGCTGCGCGCGTGCACTAGACCTCGAAGGGTACGGCTTCCACCTGTTGCCGGCGGGTTTCAAGGATGTCTTGTCGCTTGAGTTCCTTCGCGTACTCCCGGTCGCGCAGAACAACAAGAACCGCTGCAAGGAAACGCTCGGGGTGAATACTTGTTGGCGGCTTGGGTGAAACAAAAGCCGAAACTCGTCCCGCTAAGGACATTGCGATCGACAGACGGAGCTGGTCAAGAATCTGACGATTATTGTGCAGGAAATTCATACACTCAAAGTGCAGTTCATCCGGGATCGGAAGGACCTGTGCATGAGATGCCCACTCAGCACAGTCGGGGGGCATAACCAGAGGTGGATAGAAGACAGCTTCGGGAACCTGAATAACCATGGTCCCTGCTGCGATGTCTCCTAGGCGTGTCGCTCGCGGAGAGAAGACCGTTGCCATGAAAGACAACAGGCCGAAGAGCATGTAGGTTTCCACTATTGCAGTCATTGCGCGGACGAAGGCGTGACGCGCGGTGATAATCCCGCCATCCCGACGCACAACTTTTAGGTTAAAGGCCCACTTGCCGAGGGAATAACCATGGGTGAAGACCTCAATGACAAAGGGGAGGACTACAAAAGACAAGAAAATAATGATAACGAATATTGCCCTCACCAAGGTTTGTGGAAGGCCTTGATCAAAGGTGACAGTAACAAGAATGCAGAAGAGAACGAAAAAAGCTCCAACATACAGGGTCAGGTCTATGAGGAAAGCAGCGGCCCTGACAAAAGGAGAAGCTGGTTTGAGATCGAGTTTGACGCCCTCACCGCTGATGAAAGATTCATCAGAAATTCGTTGGACGTTTACAGGAAGCTCGCTCATGTATGACACTATATCTTGTATGGATATCGACGCACTAAAAGCTTCACATATGCGCCATTGGAATCGTTTTCATCAATTGGCGCATTCGCGTCAATTGACGGGACCGGAAATTGATGAGCTTTCAGTGCTTTATCGGCAGGTCACCGCTGATCTTGCGAAAGTGCGTTCACAAAACCCGGATCAGGATGTTATTTCATATCTCTCTGGTGAGCTCTTGCACGCACGAGCTCGATTGACAGGAACGTCTGGAGCGAGCCTGTGGGCGATTTCGCGTTGGTTCCGTCATGATCTTCCAGCAGCCCTGTATCGGATCCGCTATGTCACGATTGCAATCATGCTCATTTTCATCGCGATGACAGCGTTGCAGACGTGGTGGATCTTGCGTGACCCCGCTGCTCTCTCAATGCTGGGAAGTCCTGAACAGCTGAAGAACTACGCGACAACAGAATTTTCCAGCTATTACAGTCAAGACACCAATGCATCTTTCATGTCCTATGTGTGGACGAATAACGCCTTCATTGCCTTACGTGTCGTTGCAGGCGGAATCACAGGATTCTATCCAATTATGGCTTTGTGGGGGAATGCTCAAAACCTAGGAATTTCCGCTGCGGTTGTCATTCACTATGCCGGCCCCGCGCACTTCTTCAGTTTTATTCTTCCCCACGGCATCCCGGAACTGACAGCAATTTGGATTTCAACTGCAGCGGGCTTACGCCTCTTCTGGGCGTGGCTTGTTCCTGGGCGAAAAACTAGAGGCCAAGCGCTCGGCGAGGCAGGGCGCTCGATGATTACCGTTGGTTTGGGAATGGTGATCTTGCTTTTCTTGTGCGGAGCCATCGAAGGTTTTGTCACTCCATCTGATCTTCCACTGTGGCTGAAGATCACCTGCGGTGTGAACTTAACCGCGGGCGTGTGGATCTACACCTTCGTGGCCGGTGGACGTGCCTATCGCGCGGGAGTCAGCGGCGACCTTGACGAAGACGCCGGTTACGCGACACCTGTGATCTAAGAAAGGCTTAGAGCTTTCCAGCCTTCTTCAATGCAATGTACGTGTCTGCAAGACGTGCAGGCAAGAAGCCCGCATCACAATCAACGACATAAGCGCCAAGTGCGCGAGCATCATTGGCACCAGCATCAAGATCGCGGATTGTTGCACTTGCCGCGGCAGCAGTGAAGGCAGAAGCTGCGTCGCTCCAATCACGTTCCATTCGGCCAAGCTCGGGGTCGCGTGCGCCCGCGACAATTACTCGGTGACGCTTGCTGAGCGCTGCAATGGCCTCGGAAAAATCGGCGTCTGTAGCTGCGGGCGGGATCTCTGTCAGAAGGACAACAAGCCCCGGGTGATGCATACGCTTCTCAACCGAGGAGACGACCATCTGCCAATCCAGTGGAAGAAGCGAAGGCTGGACGCGCGAGAAAGCCTGCGCGGCCTCGCTAATCAAATTCCCACCACGTGCCTGGGCAAGATCTTCGTGAATACTGCGGTCCAGAGCAAGCAGATGAACTTGATCTCCGGCACGGTCAGCCAGAACCCCCAGCAAGAGTGCCGCCTCGATCTCAGCATCCAAGCGGGGTGCAACCCCCAACTCGACCAGGTCCTTGTCTCCCAAATCCTTTTCCTGAGCCTCGCCCAAGAGCATTGCCCCAGAACGCCCGGTGTCGACAACGATCATGACGTGACGGTCCCGTTCGGGACGCCACGTGCGTACAACCAAATCTTTTGAGCGCGCCGAGGCTCGCCAATCGATATCGCGCGGATCATCTCCGCGGACGTACTCGCGCAAAGAATCAAATTCGGTGCCCGGACCTCGAAGAATTGTGGCGGTTGTTCCCTCAAGCTCATGGAGACGCGCAAGCCGAGAAGGAAGAAGACGCTTCGCGCGGAATGGAGGAAGCGCGGTCAGGGTCAGTGGCGCGGCAATCGAGGTCTGACGGGCGGCCATTCGCAGAGGACCCCAGGAACGAATTGTCACGTAGTCGGCGCGAACGCTTCCACGACGCTCCAGCTGCAAGATCGTCGTCAGCGGCATCGGAACATCCGCTTCGAGCTCACACGAATGTGAATAGGGCATGGGGTGTGCCGAGGGTGGCCACGCATCCCTAACATCGACGCGCATGGGGAGCGCCGAGCGCAGAGAAAGGCGCGAATGGCCGGGAGAATCCATTGCGATAGGAGTGTCAATGGAGCGCTCAATGACCAACTGCCTAGGAGAAGGTGCAAGGTAAGCGTCAAAGGCCCACAGGCATGCGCACAGAACAACCCACCCGACAATGAAACCCCATGTCGGGAAGAAAAACAGTGGAATGACCCCCAAGAAAATGGGGATACTCGCGCGCCAAGACAGTGCCATCAGCGAGGAACCGGGACCTGCTCGAGGATCGAGGCGATGACAGAGTGAGCATTCAAGCCTTCCAATTCTGCTTCAGCCTTCATGCTCAGGCGGTGTGCAAGAACCGAGTCAGCCATTGCCTTGACATCATCAGGAGTGACGAAAGAACGTCCCTGAAGGAACGCCCAGACGCGGCACACGCGAAGTAATGCGGTTGCGCCACGGGGAGAGACGCCGATGCGGACAGCGGGAGAGGTTCGGGTCGCGCGGATCAGATCGACCATGTAGGTCAAAACCGCGGGGGAGACCTCAATGTGTTCTGCCTGCTCGCGAGCCGTCAAGATATCTGAGGCATTTGCGACCGGGTGTAGATCAGCGCTGGCCAAATCCAGAGGATTAAAACCATTTTGGTGGCGGAGCAGAATATTGAATTCGTCCTCGCGAGAGGGCAGAGGCAAATCAAGCTTGAGTAAGAAACGGTCGAGCTGGGCCTCGGGAAGGGGATAGGTGCCCTCATATTCGACAGGGTTCTGGGTGGCGATCACCATGAAGGGCGAGGCCAGTGGGCGGGTATGTCCGTCAACGCTGACCTGATGCTCTTCCATAGCTTCCAAGAGCGCAGATTGAGTCTTGGGGGGAGTTCGGTTAATTTCGTCTGCCAGAAGAAGATTGGTGAAGATCGGTCCCGGGCGGAACTCAAACTCGCTCTTGCCGTTGTCCCACACCAAAGAACCCGTGATATCGGCGGGCATTAGGTCTGGGGTGAATTGGACACGCGTCATGGTCAAATCGATGCACCGAGCAAGGGTTCGAACCAAGAGTGTTTTTGCAACGCCAGGGACGCCTTCAAGTAAGACGTGTCCATCGGCTACCAGAGCGATGA
>CAKAPY010000066.1 GCA_916719935.1 uncultured Actinomyces sp.
CCATACCGAAGCGAGCAAAGTCGTAAATCATCAGAGAAAGCCAGGCTGCAGCCATGTGAGTGAGCCAGGGCAGTGGTGTTTCAAAACGCCATAGTTCAAGGTCTCGACCGAGGTTAGGCAGTGATTGGCGGTCAGATTGTGTGGTCTCAAGACAACGCGCACAGCACGTCACCCCCGGCACTACCAGCGGACCGATGTCCCAGTAGCTTTCATTCCTGCAGGTGAGAAGATGCGGGATATCGCAGTGCATCATTGCGTCCGCCTTCTCGAGATCATGGGAACCCACTGAAGCGATGATTCCTAAGTCTATGGGGGAGTATGAACTGCAATAGCGCAGATGGGG
Organism: uncultured Actinomyces sp.; assembly: GCA_916719935.1. Lineage (GTDB taxonomy): Bacteria > Actinomycetota > Actinomycetes > Actinomycetales > Actinomycetaceae > Pauljensenia. Next base: position 344 of record CAKAPY010000066.1, read on the forward strand.
ATAGTGCTTAGCGAGGTGTGAGCGAAGGGCTTGAGACCGTCGTGGAAATAGCCTCTCCTCCGGAAGAAGATTTACTAATTCAGCACTCAATCGACGTGAATCAACAAGACGAAGTCGAAGCTCAGGCAGGGTTTGGATGATGAGTTCTACTGCCGCGATGGTCACGGGGTCGATTCCGTTGATTTCGATACTCAGGGGGCTTGCCATTTTTCCTCCGCACTGTGGAATAGGGAATTCCTATTGTGCGTGGGAGAGTGCACTTATGGGCAAGAACTAAGAATCTGTGGAAAACTCCGATGAGGCCTCCACCCTGTGGATTGATTGGTCAATCAATTCAGGATTGGGATGACATCCCATCATCTGAAGAATGATCGTCATCCGAAGTATTACCTTCGTCCTGAGATGCGTCTTCAGGGCCAGCAGAAGTTTGTTCGTCTCCAATATCAAAACCTGCCTTACGCAGGGTATCTGCCTCGGGGTCAATCGTGGGATCAAGCCCCTCAGCCCATCCCATTGAACCATCCAATAGCGACTCAAGCGCCTGGTCGATATCGGCGCTGGCCTCGGCCTCGGCGCGTCGAAGCGCAACGAAGGTTTCCGGGGAATCAAGCTCGTTGCTATTGGGAATCAAATCGGGGTGAGCCCACAGTTTTTCACGGGCATCGCTGCCCTCATCTTGAGTAACCAGCTGGAAAAGCTTGGCTGCATCGCGAGCACGACGCGGACGCATCTTCAAGCCAATTAAGCTTCCAAGAACCTTCTCAACAGGACCGCCCAATGCCCGCCGACGGCGCATCAGCTCGCGCAGCTGCTCAAGGTGGGGAAGATAGGGGCGTGCCGCCTGTGAGGTGACAACATCAACCCAGCCTTCGATCAGTGCGAGAAGATTTTCCACACGTTCTAATGCTGCACGCTGTTCGGGTGTCGGTGCGGCTGCGAAGATCTGTTCGTTCAGCGAATCTTCATTGAACTCCGGGTTCGCTGGGTCAAGACGAGTCGCGGCCTCGGCGACGGCCTCGCTATCGATCGCAATATGCTGCGCGTATCGCTCGACTGCACGCGTAAGGTCACCGGTCAGCCAGGGGACACCGGCGAAGAGACGATGGTGTGCGCACTCGCGTAAAGCAATGAACTGAAGCACTTCTTCGAAGGGAATTTCAAGTTCATCAGCGAAATCTTCGATATTGCGAGCGACTAGGGCCGTGGTCGAAGCATCGGCAAGGGGAATACCGACGTCTGTTGATCCCAGAGCACTTTGAGCAATCTGACCCAAAGCCATTCCAATTTGGCTTGCAAAAAGGAACGACGACATCTTCGGCAAAATATCGCGAGTTGAGTTGAGAAGGCTTGAAATGTCTGGAACTGAATCTGATAGCGAGGGATCAATATCCGCAATGTGCTTTTGTTGCTCGTCGAGGATATTTTCAAAGGCGCGAGCAACATTTGCAGCAACCGGTTCGCAGATACGCTTCCATACTTCGGCAGTCCCATCAACCCATTCAGAGCGAGTCCATACCTGACGATTGACATTGCCGGGGCCAAACTCGACAACGGCATCGAGCCAAAGGTCAGCAACAGACATTGCTTCGCGAGTTCGTTGAGCTTGCGCTGCGGTGACTGCTGTTTCTTTTGAATCCCAGGATTTGGTGTGCGCGACTTGCAAGGCGCTCTTCCAATCCACGGGACCGCTGGCAGGGCCGTTCATCATAATCGTGAATTGAGTGAGCGCCTGCTTCATCATGTAGGGATCAGGGAATTGGCTGTTGAGGCTTTCGGGGTCAATGCCTCGGGCGCGCATGGATTCCATTGCAGCGCGAGCGGCCTGCTCGCCCAACAACTGACGTAGGAACTCTTCCATGTTCGACTCATTGTCACTCATATCACGAGCCTAATAGTCAAGGAACAAGAAGTACTAGAGATATCGTGCCCTTTCCGCTCAACTTTGCTCATAGCGCAATTAGACGGGGCGTGACAAGGCGGTCTCTTTCTCTAGTTGCGATCTCTTTTCAGGACACGGCGTGAGCAGCTGAGAGACAATGGCAGGTATGAATGACAATGAAGACCTCGAATATGAAGAGACCGACGCTACGCAACGCAGTGAGCGGACTCTTCGATGGCTTCGGCGTCTTACCGCTGGTGTCGTGGCCCTGACTTTGGTGATTATTGCCTGCACTGTAATCCCGCTGCCCTACGTTGCCAGGCTTCCCGGACCAACTGTTGATGTCTTGGGGAAGACTCAGGACCAGCAGGGCGATGTGAAAGATATTCTGTCGATCACGGGTACCAATCCACAAACTGGCGAAAAAATTACGAATCCCGATCCCAATGCCCCTCATCAGGGCGGTCAACTCCGGATGGTGACCGTCACGGAAATGGGAGGCCCGGGCAGGCGTCTCAACGTCTTTGGATGGATTCAAGCGAAACTGACTCCGGCCTCGGAAATGATCCCGTACTCGAAGGTTTACCCGGCAAATGTGACCCGCGAGCAAGTGGATAACCGGAACGCACATCAGATGGAGAACTCACAGTATTCCGCTCAGATCGCGGCGCTCGCGGAACTGGGATGGAAGGTACCTGCAACCGTGTATATTTCCGGTGCGGTTGAGGGTTCAGATGCTGTTGGAAAAGTTCAAGAATCTGACATTTTGGAGTCGATCCAGACCCCCGATGGGGTGGTGCACCCGATTGAAACTGCGGCAGATCCCTTCACGATTATGCATTCTGTTGCTCCTGGCTCCACCGTCACGATCACCGTGAAGCGTGGAGATACCGAACACGCGGAAACAATCGTTACATCTGCGCCTGAAGATGGATCTCAGGGCTCAAAAATGGGAATTTATCTGGGTGTTAAGGCCGATATTCCCGTAGAAATTAACTTCGCTATGAAAGATATTGGCGGTCCTTCAGCGGGAATGATGTTCTCTCTGGCAATTATTGACCGCCTGAGTGAAGGAGATATGACGGGAGGCCAATCAATCGCGGGTACCGGGACAATTTCCTACGACGGTACGGTTGGTCCAATCGGTGGGATCGCGCAGAAAATGCAGGGTGCAAAGCGCGATGGGGCCAGTTGGTTCCTTGCGCCGGAAAGCAATTGTGACCAGGTGATCGGGCACGTTCCCGAAGGGCTACGTGTCGTTCGCGTTTCGACCCTTCATGAAGCGCACGAGGACGTGGCTGCGATTGGCCAGAATCGCGGGGATTCCCTACCAACCTGCGAGGCCAAGTAACAGAATTTTCAGTCCGAGAGCGAGGCCAGAAGAGCGTCGGTCAGGCTGGGAACCAGGCGTGATCCTTGGCCGACCTTGTCATCGCTGTCGAAAGTACGGGCGCGAAGGGCACTCCACGTTTCGCCACTGCGTAATGCTCCCGCGGCGATACGGACATCAGTAGCTTGGGGATGGTTTGAGATAAACGCAATGGCTTCTTCGGGATCTGCTGGGGCCTGAGCCTCGACCTCAGGCGGAACAATGACGCGTTCAACGCTCAAAGCTGCACCCACGACCGAAGGAGGCCAGGCAAGATGAGCCAACATCTCTTCGAGGTCGTCTCCTTGGAAGTCTTCCTGGATGATTGCACTGAGGTGCTCGTCCGTCCCATCCCACTCCTTGCGGAGCGCTTCCTTAAGCTCATCGGGTAGATCGGGCTGCTCGAGCAACATTGCGGTGTGAACCAAAGCGTAAAGGGAAGGCGCGTGGTCCCAGCCCACGACCGATGCTGCTTTTTCGATGTCAATAACAACGTGCGCAAGAGCAATTTGACGTGCAGTAGGAGTCAGTTCAACCATGGTGTTATTTTCCCATAGGCGAAAGACAGACGCAGATGCATGAGCCTCTCGTTAGAATAGGAGCACTGTGATCACTCTTCGAGAGGATGTCTTGTGAGCGATTCTCCGTTCTTTCCTGACTATCAGCCAATTCAATTGCGCAAAATTCAGATCCGACGCCCAAAGGTGGGGCCGGGGGCAATTACCGTTATGGTTCTGGTGCTTCTTGGGCTTTTTGTCTACGCGGCTTCTTCATTCTGGACTGAAATTTTGTGGTTCCAGCAGATGCACGCGACTCGGATCTTACTGACGCGTTGGGGAGTGATCGCAGGCTTAGCCGTTGTCGGTGTTGTCTTGTCAGTCGCTGTGCTGCGCATCATGATCGGCTTGGCCCATCGTCACCGTGTATCGTCAAAGCGCGGCGAAGCCGCTGCGAATCTGAGGCAGTACCAAGACGCTATCGAGCCTTTTAAGAAGCTTGCCTTCTGGCTGGTTGCATTGGTTTTGGGTATCCCTGCTGGCCTTCGTCTTGCGGAAGGCTGGCAGACAGTCCTCACCTGGCTCAATGCGACGCCTTTTGGAAAGACAGATCCGATTTTTGGCTGGGATATCTCTTTCTTCGTTTTCACTCTTCCATTCTTGGAGCTCGTTGTTTCCTTCCTGCTCCATTTGGTGTTCCTTTCGCTCATCGTCTCGATCGTTGCCTCCTACCTCTACGGTGGTTTGCAGGTGGTACCGCGTCCGCACGCAACTGCGCCGGTGCGTCGCCATCTGGGGATCTTGGCCGCGATTGCCTCGGTGATTATCGGTGTGCAGTACTGGATTGGCCGTTACTCGCTGCTGACTCAGAGCGGTGACAATATTGATGGCGCAATGTATGCGGATGTCAATGCAACGCTTCCCGCGCACTCGATCTTGGCTGCTATTTCCATCGCTGTTGCAGCTTTGTTCCTTGTGGCCGCATTCAGGGGAACGTGGCGCCTTCCAACGATCGGCGTTGTGGTTACAGTCGTTGCGGCATTGGTGATTGGTGGCGCATACCCGGCGTTGATCGAACAATTCCGCGTACGCCCGAATGCGCGTTCGCTGAACGCCCAGTATATTCAGCACAACATTGATGCGACCTTGGAAGCTTACGGGCTCGATGATCTGGACTATCAGACCTACGATGCGACGACCACCGCTCAACCCGGGCAGCTTCGTGAAGACTCTGAGTCAACTTCACAGATTCGTCTTCTTGACCCTCAGGTGATTCGTAAGACTGTCCAGCAGTTGCAGCAATCGCGTCCCTACTACTCCTTCGATTCCGGTTTCTTCGTCGACCGATACACCATTAACGGTGAACGTCGCGATACCGTCATTTCAATGCGTGAGCTGAACTTGGCAGGCCTGTCTCAAGAACAGCAGAACTGGGTGAACCGTCATACCGTTTACACGCACGGTTTCGGTGTTGTAGCTGCCTACGGTAACACCATCACCTCTGATGGCCTTCCCGCCTACTGGGAGCAGTCCATCCCCTCAAAGGGAGAGATCGGCGAGTACGAGCCTCGTGTGTACTTCTCGCAGTCGGCCCCCGACTATTCGATCGTCGGCGGCCCTGAAGGAACTCCTAACCAAGAGCTCGACTACCCGGATGACAACGCGCCTGGCGGCCAGGTCTCCACGACCTTCAAGGGTAATGGCGGTCCTTCGGTTGGGAACGTCTGGAATAAGCTTCTGTACTCGATTAAGTTCGGGTCAACCGATATCTTCTTCTCCTCGCAAACGAATCAGGAATCGCAGATTCTCTATGATCGTGATCCGCTTCTTCGCGTTGCAAAGGTTGCTCCCTACCTGACACTGGAACAGAAGGCATACCCTGCTGTTGTCGATACGGATGGCGACCCCTCGACACCTAAGCGGCTTGTTTGGGTTGTCGACGCATACACGACAACGGATTCCTATCCTTACGCTCAGCACCAATCGCTGTCGTCCAGCACGGTTGATTCGCGTTCACAGTCGGTGGGGCAGTACATCCAGGAAAACTCCATCAACTACATGCGTAATTCTGTCAAGGCGATCGTTGATGCCTATGACGGGTCGGTGCGTCTCTTCCAGTGGGATGAAAAGGATCCCATTCTGTCGACGTGGATGAAGATTTATCCAGGAAGCGTCGAATCGAAGCAGAACATTTCCGCCGATCTCATGGGCCACCTGCGCTATCCCGAGGATATGTTCAAGGTCCAGCGCGACCTGCTGACCTCGTACCACGTGCGCGATGCCTCTGACTTCTACACCGGTGGTGACCGCTGGCGCCTCGCTGAGGAAACCTCGACAGCCGCAACTGCAAATGGGGCATCGACTGCAACCATGAGCAGCTCGCAGCAGCAGGCTGTCCGTGTGCAGCCGCCGTATTACCTGACCATGCAAATGCCGGGTCAGCAGAGCGCGGAATTCTCATTGACCTCCGTTTTCGTTCCGGGTGGTGAATCCAAGCGCGAGGCCATGGCTGGCTTCCTCGCGGTGGATTCCGAAACCGGAAGCGAGGCCGGGAAGGTTCGTGAGGGCTACGGCAAGCTACGACTGATTGCTCTTCCGTCCTCGACGACGGTTCCCGGTCCGGGACAGATCCAGAACGCCTACGACACCAATCAAACGATTGCCTCGCAGCTCAATGTTTTGAACCTGTCTGATTCCACGGTTATCAGGGGTAACCTGTTGACTCTGCCTGTGGGTGGTGGCCTGCTCTACGTCCAGCCGGTCTACATCCAAGGTTCGGGTGGAGCAAACTACCCGGTCTTGCGTTTTGTGCTGACAGCCTTCGGTAACAGAGTTGGTTTTGCGCCCACACTGGCAGAATCCCTTGACCAAACCTTCGGCGGTGATTCCGCTGCGAAGGTCGCTGGCGGTGATCAATCTGCCGATAAGAATAAGGGCGGTGGCGATCAACAAAACCAAGCGGAAAGCGAGCCCTCCAAGCAGCTTGCTTCGGCGCTTCAAGATGCTAACCAGGCCATCCAAGATGGTCAGAATGCACTGAAGAACAACGACTGGGCAGCCTATGGCGAATCACAGAAGCGTCTAAATGATGCTC
>CAKAPY010000067.1 GCA_916719935.1 uncultured Actinomyces sp.
GTGGACCCGATGACGCTGGATTCTGCTCGGGGCAGCGACGGATGCGAGGCATCGTCCAGACTTCCTACTGGACTGTGCGGTTCGCGTATCAGGACTGACAACTCATTTTACGTCCTGTGCGCGGCGGTGTCGTTACTAGACGACCGGCTTGCCGCCAATGGACACGGAGGCGCGGGTGCGCGCGTGGGGGTCCACGACCTCGGGAATTATCCACAGAAGACGCGCGGGAAAGCAGATCGGTTCCCGGAAAGCCCCGTAACGCGGTAAGGTCCTACCCAGTGGTACTCCGCCGGCGCTCGCCAACGGAGGACCAGCAAAGAGTGCTACAAATACGAGGTAGCAACGGAAGGGACAAACAATGGCAGCGACCAAGCTGGTAATCGTGGAGTCTCCCGCCAAGGCGGCGACGATCGAAGGATACTTGGGACCCGACTACCACGTGACCGCCTCGATCGGTCACATTCGTGACCTTCCGCAGCCCTCTGAGCTTCCTGCCGACATGAAGAAGGGTCCCTACGGGCGCTTCGCCGTCGACGTTGAGGATGGTTTCACTCCGTATTACGTTGTCAATCCCGACAAGAAGAAAAAGGTCACCGAACTCAAGAAGCTGCTGAAAGAGTCAGACGAACTCTTCCTGGCAACTGATGAGGACCGTGAGGGTGAAGCTATCGCTTGGCACCTTCTCCAAGTCCTTAAGCCCAAGGTTCCCGTGCGCCGCATGGTCTTCCACGAAATCACGAAGGAAGCAATCCAACGCGCTCTGGAAAATACTCGCGAGCTCGACACGGACCTTGTTGATGCCCAAGAAACTCGCCGAATTCTTGACCGCCTCTACGGCTACGAAGTTTCGCCGCTGCTCTGGCGCAAGATTCGTCCCTCCCTGTCTGCAGGCCGCGTGCAATCGGTCGCAACGCGCTTGGTTGTGGATCGCGAGCGCGACCGCATGGCGCACGTGAGTGCTGAGTACTGGTCGATCGATACCCAATTTGCCGCTTCGGGTCAGTCTTTTGGCGCAAAAGTTTCGCACATTGACGGTTCTCCCGTTGCAACCGGTTCTGACTTTGATGAAAACGGTCGGCTTTCCGCGAAGGCCAAGAAGAACGAGGCCTTCCATCTAGACGCCCATTCCGCGCAGCTCTTCGCCGCAGCGCTCGAGGCCGCACGTGATTCCGCCATCGATTCTGTCCAGCAGAAGCCCTACCGCCGCCGCCCGGCAGCGCCCTTCACGACTTCGACGCTTCAGCAGGAAGCTTCCCGCAAGCTTCACTGGAATGCGTCCTCGACGATGCGTACCGCTCAGTCCCTGTACGAGTCGGGCTTCATCACCTACATGCGTACCGACTCTACGGCCCTGTCCTCGCAGGCTATTAAGGCTGCCCGTCAGCAGGCTAAGGAACTTTATGGGGCCGAGGCCGTGGCTGAGAAGCCGCGTATCTACGGCACTACCTCTAAGGGTGCGCAAGAAGCTCACGAGGCCATTCGCCCCGCCGGGGACCACTTCCGCACCCCCGCGCAAGTTGCCTCGGTTTTGAATCGTCAGCAGCTTGCACTGTATGACTTGATCTGGAAGCGAACCGTCGCTTCGCAGATGGCAGATGCCCTTGGCTTTACCGCAACCATCCGCGTGCGGACCGATGTCGAGGTCGAAGGTCAGCCTCATGCAGTGCTGTCCAGCGCCTCGGGAACTGTTATTACTTCCCCTGGCTTTAGGCTGGCCTACCAAGAAGGCCAGGACAAGGGGCGCTACGACGCGGAAACGACCGATGCTGAGAAGACCCTTCCGCAGGTGAGCGAAGGGGAAGTTGCGCTGCTTGAAGAGGCGCAGGCGCAGGGACACCAGACTCAGCCCCCGGGGCGCTACACCGAAGCGACTTTGGTGAAGACCATGGAAGAGCTCGGAATTGGTCGCCCCTCGACCTATGCGGCAACGATTCAAACCATTGGCGATCGCGGCTACGTCACCCACCGAGGCCAGTACTTGGTTCCGACTTGGCTGGCCTTCTCGGTCACGCGACTGATGGAAGAGAATCTGTCGAACCTGGTCGACTACGACTTCACGGCATCGATGGAAAATGATCTGGACCAGATTGCTGCGGGAAGCGAAGATCGCCAAGAGTTCTTGAGCACCTTCTACTTCGGTGCAGACGGTAAGGGCGACGCTGATGGCCTGAAGTTCCAGGTTGAATCCCTGGGAGACGATATTGATGCCCGTGCGGTGAACTCCATTGACATGGGAAATGGCGTCACCTTGCGAGTGGGTCGTTACGGACCCTACATGGAGAAGGCCGATGGAACGCGCGCAAATGTACCGCCCGAGGTCGCACCTGATGAACTCACCGAAGAGAAGATTACGGAGCTCTTCGCGCTTGCTGCAGATGATGGACGCGAACTGGGAATTGATCCGGCAAGCGGACACATGCTGGTTGCGAAGAACGGCCGCTACGGTCCCTATGTGACCGAGATTCTTCCCGAAGAAACCGAGGAAGCGGAAGCTTCTGAAGATGGGAAGCCCGCGAAGAAGACGCGGAAGAAGGCTGCGGCAAAACCGCGCACGGCCTCGTTGTTCAAGTCGATGGATCTGGCGACCATCACGCTGGAGGACGCGCTAGCGCTGCTGTCGCTTCCACGCGAGGTCGGTATTGATCCCTCTGACGGTGAGGTCATTACCGCGCAAAACGGTCGTTACGGCCCGTACCTGAAGAAGGGGAGCGATTCGCGCACCCTTCCCAGCGAAGACCAGCTTCTGACGATCACCTTGGATGAGGCATTGGAGATCTACTCTCAGCCCAAGCAACGAGGCCGTGGGGCAGCAAAGCCCCCGCTGCGTGAATTTGGCGAGGACCCGGTGTCGGGCAAGAAGGTCACCGTTAAGGACGGCCGTTTCGGGCCCTACATCACCGACGGTGAAACCAATGTGACCGTTCCGCGCGCCGAAACCGTCGAGGATTTGACCGCTGAACGCGCCTACGAACTTCTTGCCGATAAGCGCGCGAAAGGCCCGGCTCCCAAGCGCACCCGTAAGACGACTGCGAAGAAGACAACAACTCGACGCGCGACGAAGAAGACTTCGACAAAGAAGTAATGAGAAGGAATTTTCTTTCGCCCACCCGCTGCCAAAATGGACGCAAATGCGGGTGGGCACTGTCAAGATAGAGACATGAGATCAATGGGTAGTGGTGCACAGGCGGGGCGCGGACTCTTCATCACCTTTGAAGGTGGTGATGGGACCGGTAAAAGTACCCAAATTCAGCGGGTTCGCCGGTGGTTTGAAGAACGCGGACAACAGGTGGTTGTCACCCGAGAACCCGGTGGAACAGAGCTGGGGACGACTCTGCGTCAATTGGTTCAGAACGGACCGGAAGATGTTGATCCCCGCACCGAAGCACTTCTGTATGCCGCTGATCGTGCCTACCATGTCGCAACCCTGATCAGGCCGGCCCTTGAACGCGGGGAAATTGTTCTGGTCGATCGCTACATTGACTCGTCTTTGGCTTATCAGGGAGCTGCGCGCAGCTTGGGTGTGGATGAAATCCGTAGCCTGTCTATGTGGGCAACGGAAAGTTTGCTCCCCGATCTCACTTTGCTGATTGACGTTCCACCGGAAGTTGCCGCGCGACGTCGTGGTGGCGAACCGGACCGAATGGAACGCGAATCTATGGAATTCCACGAGCGCGTTCGCCACCAGTACTTGGCGCTTGCGGATTCTGAAGCAGATCGCATCGTCGTCATCGATGGCGTGGGAACTGAAGATCAGGTCTTCAGTGAAATTCGCGGAGTTCTGGAAGAACGTGTTGATGCGGCGTTCCAGGGATTGCCCGAAGAAGCTGCAGAAGACACCAAGCCCGTTGAGTCTCAGGCAACGCTCTGGGCTCTTCTGGAAGAGGATGGCATTCTTCTGTGAGCGTTTGGGATGAATTGGTCGGCCAGGAACATGCCCTGGCGGTATTACAACAGGCGGCTCAAGGCGCCCGAGCAATCGTCGACCATACCCAAGAGACGCCTCCAGCTGCGGAAACTTCCGGCTCCGTGCGCGCAGATGCCTCGTCGCTCACTCAGCCCACTGATGATCCATCTCGCTCAATGACCCATGCGTGGCTCATCACCGGGCCTCCCGGTTCGGGGCGTTCGGTTGCGGCAATCGCTTTTGCAGCGGCCCTTCAGTGCACCGGAGAGTTCCCCGGATGCGGACAGTGTCCAGGATGCCGGACCACAATGGCTCGGACAAACGGTGATGTCTCGATCCTCACCACGGAATCTACGCAAATTCGTATTGATGAGGTTCGCCAGATCGTCTTGCGTGCACAGACCGCGCCCTCGCAGGGACGTTGGCGGGTCATCGTCATTGAAGATGCTGACCGCATGATGGAACGCACGGCGAATGTTCTTCTTAAGGCAATTGAAGAACCGCCAGAGCGCACAGTGTGGCTGCTCTGTGCTCCCAGCGCAGAAGACATGATCACCACCATCCGTTCGCGATGCCGTCATCTGGGACTGCGAATTCCAGATCCGCACGCCGTTGCGGACCTTCTTGTTCGTCGTGACGGTGTTGATCCTGCGGATGCGCTATCCGCAGCCCGTGCAGCTCAATCGCATATTGGCTTGGCTCGGGCCCTCGCGAAAGACCCCAAGATGCGTCAGCGTCGCCGGCAGATCATCACTGCCCCGGCACAGGTGCGTTCTGTTGGTGAAGCGGTCTTTGCCGCAGAGGACCTCCTCTCCATTGCGAAAACTCAAGCAGAATCCCAATCTGAAGAACGCAACGCCCGCGAAAAGGCCGAACTCATGCGCCAATTGGGAATGGAAGAAGGCCAGAGCCCGGCCTCGCATCAGCGTGCACGTATCCGTGAACTCGAAGAAGACCAGAAGCGACGCTCAAAGCGAGCCATTCAAGATTCTCTTGATCGAGCCCTCGTCGACCTCTTGGGAATCTATAGGGACGTTCTCCTGCGGCAATTGGGAACGGATCAAGAGCCGATCAATGATGACTGCCTAGATCTCATCGACCAGCTCTGTTCTCAATCCACCCCGCAGCAGACCATGAAGAGAGTCCAAGCAATTGAGGAAGCTCGAAAGCGGCTGACAACAAACATGTCAGTCCCTCTGATTTTGGAGTCGATGGCACTCTCACTTCGACCGCAGGTCTAGACATCGAATAGGGTAGAGGCATGAATTCACGCTCCCGCCTGATCGTCTCCGTGTTGATCGTACTTGCGCTTGCCACAAACTTTGGCATCGCATACTACGCGAAGAATGCCATCGATCAGGCTGCCACCAACGCCAACGCAGGCACCTCGAACAACCAAAACAAGGTGACGGTTGCACATGCGGCAGACCCGCTTCCCGGCAAGCCCACGAAAGAGCAGTTCTACTCTCAGCCGCTCAATTGGCGACAGTGTGAGGCCTCGGAAATCACAAGCACCGGGGTGTCTGCACCGCGCGATATCAACAAGTACCAGTGTGCGTCGCTGACTGCACCGCTGGACTGGGAAAACCTCGACGGGAATCAAATCACCCTTGCGTTAGCGGTCCACCGCGGGGACCAGAGTGAAGGCAAGGCACTTTTCTACAACCTTGGCGGCCCCGGCGGAGCATCGGTGTCCGCAATTACCTCACAGGTCACCACCTCTTTGGGTACTGGGCTTGTCTTGGCTTTTGACATTGTTGCTCTGGATCCGCGAGGCGTCGGAGCATCAACCCCTGTCCGTTGCCGAACTGATGAAGAGCGTGACGGTGACGCAGCTGGAACGCGAAACCCGATCGACCCGAACGCAAGTCCCGCAGAAATGATCAAGCTCGCAGAAGATACTTCTCGAGATCTCGCCAAGGGCTGTCAAGACCTCAGCGGTGACATCTTCAAGCACATCGACACCGTGAACGCGTCGAAGGACTTCGATATGGTTCGCGCGCTGCTTGGGCAAGAGAAATTCAACTACCTGGGCTACTCCTACGGAACTTTCCTGGGCGCCACCTACGCCGAGCAATTCCCCGGAAACGTTGGTCACATGGTGCTCGACGGTGCACTTGACCCCTCGGTGAGCGGTGATGAGCTCTCCGCCATGCAGATGCGTGGCTTTGAGGCTTCCCTGCGTCATTGGGTGGAGGATTGCCAGGCAGCACGTAACTGTCCGCTCAAGGGCGATGTAGATGCCGGCATGAAGCAGATGAAGAACTTCTTCGACCGCCTGTACAACTCACCGCTCCAAACCTCAGATCCGAATCGCCCGCTCACTCACGACCTCGCAATGAGCGCTGTCGTGGGGCTGCTGTACTCGACGCAGACGTATTCAATTCTCACGCAGGGAATGCAGCAAGCACTGAACTCAGAGGACGGCTCGACGCTGCTCTATGTTGCGGACTTGCTGAGCGAACGCAATAAGGACGGAAGCTACTCATCGAATTCGATGGATGCGATCGTTGCTATTAACTCCTTGGACTTCGAGCCTGTTGGTAACGCAGCCCAGTGGGAGAAGGACGCGACAGCACTGAAGCAAGAGCTGATGATCTTTGGTGATCTGGCCGGCTACACCTCCGCCGGACTTGAAGGCTGGCCGACCAAGCATGCGAAGCGCCACGCAATCAAGGCTGAGGGTGCAGCCCCCATCATGGTCGTTGGTACGACTCATGATCCCGCAACCCCCTACGTGATGTCTCAGAATCTGGCGAAGCAGCTGTCGTCGGGCGTGTTGGTGACTTGGGATGGTTGGAACCACACCGCGTACTCGAAGAACGGAAGCAAGTGTGTGGCGACGGCTGTCGAAGGTTACTTCCTGCGTAATGTCGTTCCCAGTGCCGATCTTCAGTGTGGGGCTGACTCCTAGAAGCGGTGATTCTTCAAAGAAGCGCCTGGAAATGACTGGGACCGGCTAGGTCCGTAGAGGCTTGTCCTGTCGTCAATTTCCCCGCTGGCCTTGGCAGCTGGGCCTTGGCTCGCTAACGTTGAGGTATGGACTTCTTCGGTGATGACGAAACAGAAACCCCCGGTCAGAACACGGATAGTGTTGAAGCCGACGTGCTCATTGACACCACCATCGAGAATGCCTGGGCC
>CAKAPY010000068.1 GCA_916719935.1 uncultured Actinomyces sp.
GAGGGAATTGAACCCCCAACCCGCTGATTAAGAGTCAGCTGCTCTGCCAATTGAGCTAATGACGCGTGTCCTTGGGACAGGAGAAAACAATACATACGTTTTGAGCACTTCGCAAATCAACTCTGCCTTTCTCAAGCCGCAAGGCGGTAGGCTGGGGGAGTGCAAGCAGCTGACATTTTTATGAGCGATAGTCGCTCAGTACGCGAGAATGCCGTTACTCAGGACTATCTCAAGACGATCTGGAGCGCTGAAGAGAACGGGCAAGCCGGTATTGCGGTCCGTCTCCTTGCTTCGCGTGTCGGCGTTGCTGTCTCCACGGCCTCGGAGAAGGTCAAGCGTCTGGTTACTGAAGGGCTTGCTTTCCACGAGCCCTATGGAAAAGTGACCTTGACCGAGCAAGGACGCCGACGCGCACTGGAAGTGGTCAGGCGCCATCGATTGCTCGAAACCTATCTGCATGATGCGCTTGGTTTTGAGTGGGATGAAGTTCACGAAGAAGCGGAAATCCTTGAGCATGCGATCTCAGACCGCCTGCTCAATCGAATCGATGAACGCTTGGGTCACCCGGTGCGTGACCCGCATGGAGATCCAATTCCTTCTGCTGACGGTAGTGTCGAGCTCGTAGCAATGATTCCTCTTATTGAAGTCCTCCCGGGGAACAGAGTGTGTATCACGCGTTTTAGCGACAGCGACGCAGCGAGCTTGCGTTCGATTGAAAATAAAGGGCTTGGTCTTGACGACCAGGTTGAAGTTCGTGAACGTCGTGAAAATGGAGAGCTTGTGCTCAGCGTTTATTCGCCTAAAACTCGCAGTGGGGCCCAAGAAAAAGAGCGACGCCTTGAGCTGAGTGCCCAAGAAGCCGCACTTATTTCTGTAGTGGCGCTGCCTAAGTAGCGTTTGCTCAATTGTATGAGGCTAGTTCAGCGTGTTCATCGACGCTGGTACCTGCGAGCCGTAACCCTCATTGATCAGCTCTTGACGAAGCTTATCCATGGCCTCGTCAAGCTCGGTATCACTGGCCGGAGCAGCATTGCTGAGCAGGACGTCGTTTTCTTGACGGAGGGGAATGACGTGGAGGTGGGTGTGTGGCACCTCGAATCCGGCAATCACCAGGCCGGAGCGCTGTACTTCAAAAGCGACTTCTTGGGCGCGTCCAATAAGCTGCGCAACCTTCATGAGATGCTCGCACGTTGACGTATCCAAAGCTGTCCATGAATGGACGGGCTCACGCGGAACAACCAAGACGTGCCCGGGACTTGTCGGCTCGATTGTCGCAAATGCGACGCAGATGTCGTCGGCCCACACAAAGCGTCCGGAGAATTCTCCAGAGATGATTTTTTCAAAAACGGTACTCATAGCTCTATTGTCTAGCCCCCGGCTGGTTTTGCCTAGTGGGAATAAACAGGCAAATTCGCGCCAATGCACTAACCTATATAAGGCATAGAACGAGCCTGAAGATAGTGAATTTTCAGGGTAAATGGAGGCAAGGATGAGCGAGATCTCGACAGGCGAGCCCAATTTCCGTTATACGGCACAGTTGGCCGGTGAGATCGAAAACAAGTGGCAGGACCTATGGGACGAGCGAGGGACCTTCTTTGCAGATAATCCTGAAGGAGATCTTGCTGGAGACCTTGCCTCGTGTGATCCCTTCTTCCTCCTCGACATGTTCCCCTACCCCTCAGGTAAGGGTCTTCATGTTGGGCACCCACTGGGCTATATCGCGACTGATACGGTTGCTCGTTTCCACCGCATGCGTGGCGAAAATGTTCTCTACACAATGGGATATGACGCATTCGGTCTTCCTGCCGAGCAATTCGCTGTTCAAACCGGCCAGCACCCGCGCGTGACGACCGAAGAAAATATCGCCAACATGCGACGCCAGCTGCGTCGTCTGGGTCTTTCTCATGACCGTCGCCGTTCGTTTGCAACCACTGATGTCGACTACGTTCACTGGACTCAATGGATCTTCCTGCAGGTCTTTAATTCGTGGTTTGATCCCCAGGCACCCCGTCGTGATGGCCGAGGCCTGGGTGCTGCGCGCCCGATTTCTGAGCTTATTGCGCAGTTTGAGTCAGGAGAGCGTGAGCTCCCAGAAGAATTCTCTGCTCGATCATGGAATGAGCTGAGCCCGCGTGAGCGTGCGCGCGTTATTGACTCCTATCGACTGGCCTACATTTCTGAGGCTCCTGTTAACTGGTGCCCCGGTCTGGGTACTGTCTTGGCGAATGAAGAAGTCACCGCTGAAGGACGTTCAGAGCGCGGTAACTACCCGGTCTTTAAGCGCTCGTTGCGCCAGTGGATGATGCGCATTACTGCTTACGGCGATCGCCTGATCGAAGACTTGGACACCATTGATTGGCCTGAAAAGGTGCGTACCATGCAGCGCAATTGGATCGGGCGCTCGCACGGTGCAGAGGTCGATTTTCGCGCCGTGGGTGATGGCGTGTCAGATAGCGAGTTCACCGTTTACACGACACGTCCCGATACGCTCTTTGGAGCGACCTTCGTGGTCTGGTCTCCCGAGCACCCCCTGCTTGGTGGAACCACTCCCGGTTCATCCTCTGACCAGGCTGCGCTCAAACTTCCCGCATCGTGGCCGCAAGGAACGCGCCCTGAGTGGAGTGCGGGCTATGCAACTCCTGCAGAGGCAGTGGCGGCATACCGTGCACAGGCTGCCGCAAAGACCCCGGAGCAGCGCGCAGAGGATGCTGGAGAGAAGACTGGTGTCTTCACTGGGCTGTGGGCAATTAACCCTGTGAACCAGAAGCGTATCCCTGTCTTCATCGCTGACTACGTTTTGATGGATTATGGAACCGGCGCCATCATGGCGGTTCCTGCGCACGATGATCGTGACTGGGAGTTTGCACGTCGTTTCCAGCTGGACATCATTCGCACGATCGGTGATGCTGAGGATCCCACTTCCCACGATCTGACTCAGAGCGCCTATACCGGTGACGGTGTTGCTGTTGACTCAGCCAATGAGGAAATCAGTCTCAATGGCCTCGATAAGGACGCTGCAAAGGCAGCGATGACACAGTGGCTGGAATCCAAGGGGCTGGGGCGCACCGCAACAACCTATCGCCTGCGCGACTGGCTCTTTAGCCGTCAGCGTTACTGGGGTGAGCCTTTCCCGATCGTGTGGGATGAGGATGGCGTTGCGCACTCACTTCCCGAAGATATGCTCCCCATCGAGCTTCCTGAAATCAGTGATTATTCACCGCGTACCTTCGACCCAGATGACGCGGATAGCGAACCCGAGGCTCCTCTGGGACGCGCTGAGGAGTGGGTCAATGTCACCCTCGATTTGGGTGATGGTCCCAAGAAGTACCGTCGTGAGACAAACACCATGCCTCAGTGGGCAGGTTCGTGCTGGTACGAAATGCGCTATACCGATCCGACTAACCCCACGACCTTCGCCGGCGCAGAAAATCTGAGCTATTGGATGGGGCCGCGTGAAGGCAAGATCAGTGGTGGAACTGATCTGTACATTGGCGGTGTCGAGCACGCTGTGCTTCACCTGCTCTATGCACGCTTCTGGCAGAAGGTTCTTTTCGATCTGGGATTTGTTCCCGATAGCGAGCCCTACCACAAGCTTTTTAATCAGGGCTACGTGCAGGCTTACGCGTACACCGATGCTCGCGGGCAGTACGTTCCGGCTGACGAGGTCGAAGGCGATGAAACAAGTGGCTTCACCTGGAAGGGGCAGCCTGTCAATCGCGAATACGGCAAGATGGGCAAGTCGCTCAAGAATATCGTCACGCCTGACGAGATGTACGACGCCTACGGTGCGGATGTCTTCCGTGTCTACGAAATGAGCATGGGACCCCTGGATGTTTCGCGTCCGTGGGATACGCGTGCAGTCGTTGGCTCGCAGCGCTTCCTTCAGCGCTTGTGGCGAAATGTCCTTGATGAAGAGACGGGTGAGGTCACCGTTAGCGATGAGCCGATGGATAAGAAGACGGCGCGTCTGCTGGCACGGACGATCAGTGAGGTCACCGTTGAATACGAGAACCTGCGTATCAACACGGCGATCGCCAAGCTGATTGTTCTGAACAACCACCTGACCTCTTTTGATCGCGTCCCTCGCGTTGCCATCGAGGCCCTCATCCTCATGCTCTCTCCTGTTGCTCCGCACATTTGTGAGGAACTGTGGCAGAAGCTGGGGCATGAAGAATCGCTTGCTCGAGTGCCTTTCCCGGTCGTGGAAGACGAGTCCTTGCTTGAAGACGACACCGTGACCGCGATCGTTCAGGCTAATGGCAAGCTCCGCGCGAAGCTCGAGGTTCCCGTGTCGATTAGCGAAGATGATTTGCGCACCCTTGCCCTTGAACAAGCTCCGATCGTCAAGCTTCTTGACGGACGCGAGCCCTTAAAGGTTATTGTGCGTGCGCCGCAGCTGGTCAACATCGTTCTTCCGAAGTAACCATGCCTGAAGGAGATGCGATCCATCGGATCGCCAACACGTTTTCTGTCCTCTTCCAGGGCAGCCAGGTCGAGACTTCGTCACCGCAGGGGCGTTTTGCCTCATCCGCACAGTTGATTAACCACCACAAGGTTGTCGCTGTGCGGGCGGTGGGCAAGCATATGTTTGTCGGTTTTATGCCAGCTGAGGCTGCTGACTCTTGTGCTGAGCAAGCGAAGTCTGCAGAGGCTGAGTTTGCCGCTCACTTAGGCAGTCCCGAGGCCGAGGCCGCATTGCCCTTCACAGGATCATCGCCGCTGTGGGGAGAGCATGCTTTCCCCTGTGATGAGGAGCTCCAGTGGCTCCATATTCACTTGGGGCTCTATGGCTCTTGGCGTTTTGATGCGGATGAGCGCGCTTTTGATGTCCCATCCTCCATTGGTGCACCACGCACGAATTGGGTGGCAACAAAAGGGCACCGACATGCGGCTCTGAAGTGGGCAAGCTACGCGGAAGATACTCTGTACGTCGAAGATAATTTGGCCTCTGGAAGTATCCAAAAGCGCGGTGAAGAATGGAATGCTCCCGATCCTGTTGGGCAGGTTCGCCTGCGGGTATTGTCGGAGCACGCAGTCGCAGATGTCACCGGTCCGAATCGGTGCGAGCTCATTTCCGATGAAGATAGACGTGTTGTCGAATCCAAGTTGGGATGTGACCCACTTCAGCCGGGTGCCGCGCAAGATCCTGCGACCCGTAAGCGTTTCATTGAAATGATCCGCGGACGTAAACGTCCAATCGGTGAGCTCTTAATGGACCAGTCGATCGCTGCTGGAGTTGGGAATATCTATCGCGCGGAAGCATTGTTCCTGGCCGGTATTTCACCGATGAGAGCGGGAAATCGCCTCTCGGTTCAGCGTGTTGGGCACCTGTGGGACACCGTCTGCGAACTGATGACACGAGGCCTAGAGATTGGGCGTATCGATACGATTCGTCCCGAGGATCAGCCAGATCCAATCCCTGAAGGTGATGAAGAATTGGCGCGCTGGTATATCTACCATCGCAGTGGACGGCCATGCATTAAATGTGGGACGACGATCAGTGAGAAGCTCATGCAAAATCGCCGTCTTTTCTGGTGCTCGAATTGCCAGAACTGAGGCAGTAGACGAAGCCACTCGTTAGAGGGGGAGCGCAGCTATTCGCTGCTCAGCATTCCCTGCGCTTTGAAGCAATTCTGCCTAGCTTGTGGGGGAGTTTTCGCCTTCTTGGAAGATGTCGTAGATCTGAGGAAGGTGAACATTTGCCTCGTCGATTCTGACGACTAGGGAAGATGCTCCCCAGTCTTTACAGCGACGTGCGCACTCTGCGACCAATGCGGTAGCAATTCCGCGGCCTCGGAACTTCGGGTGAACCATCAGGTCGATGACCTGTGGAAGCCCACTGGGTTCCTCGACGGGGGGATCGACAACGACAATGATCGCGGCGATTAACTCTCCTTCGATCCAGCCACCTAGGAAAGATCCCTCCAATGGGGTGCCGAAAACCCCGTCAAAGCACAGGCGCATCTCGTCTGTTGCTTCAATATGTGCCTCGATACTTGGGCGGATACCGTATGCCGCTAAAGAAAGCTCAGCGAGTTCCGGGATATCGAAGCGCGTCAGTACTCCGATCTCACACTCTGTTGCACCGCGAAGGCGCGTCAGTGCGTCAATCTGTGCTTGTAGAGAATGTCTGTCCATAAGGACAGAATATGTGATCTGTTACACGGGTGATGGTGCGTGAGAAGGTGTGCGAACTCACAGAGTGGCTTCTGGGAGTTTGTTCCAAAGCTTGACAAATACGAGGAACTTAGATGTACCAGGTGGGATCGTCTTCCCAGCAATTTGGATCGATGATGAGATCGCGATCGTCCTCCACCATTCGTTCTTCTGGTTTCTGACGCAACTTTGCTGGGACGCCGATCGCAACAGCGTCTTCGGGGACATCCTTGGTGACGACGGCATTGGCTCCAACTTTGGCTCCATCACCTACAGTGATCGGGCCAAGAACCTTTGCGCCAGCACCGATCATGACGTGATTACCAATGGTTGGATGACGTTTTCCGGGGTTCATGGCGACACCACCCAAGGTCACCCCGTGGAAGATCACAACGTCTTCACCGACCTCGGCTGTTTGCCCAATCACGACGCCAGTCGCGTGGTCAATGAATACGCGGCGCCCGATAGTTGCCTCGGGATGAATATCAACCCCGGTCGCCATCCGTGCAATTGAGGAAAGGACGCGGGCGGGAGTGCGTAGCGCGGGGTGAGACCACATCGCGTGTGTCACCCGGTGAGTCCACAGTGCGTGGACGCCGGGGTATGCGAGTGCGACTTCAAGAGTCGAACGTGCCGCGGGATCGCGCCGTTTTGCCGTTCGAAGATCCTCTGCAAGAAGCTGAATAATCTTGCGTGGAGACGAGGCCATGGGTAGTTCTCCGTCAGTTGCTCGTGGTCAGTGTTGCACTTTCGTGAGGGATGAAGTGCTCGGAGGGTTTGGACTGTCGTGTGCGTTCTTGGGCGGGAACGCAGAAATGGGGTGGATGAGCCGCGAGCTCATCCACCCCAGACCTGTCA
>CAKAPY010000069.1 GCA_916719935.1 uncultured Actinomyces sp.
GCGCTTGACTTAGTTAAAGGCCTTCGTGACTATGCGGATGCGCATTCACGTTCCCTTTCGCGCACGATCCTCACCCCTCATCACGGCGAGGCCGCGCGCCTTCTTACTCAGTTGGGTAGTCCGCGTTCTCGGGCAGACGTTGATGCTGATCCCGCCGCTTCTGCCAAGGAACTTGCCTCGCTCACGGGCGCCATTATTCTTCTGAAAAGTGCGACCACTGTGTGCTCGTATCTCGAACATGACCAGGGGAGTCGGACGCAAGAAATCGTCTCGATTCCTCAAGAAACCCCCTGGGCTGGGGTTGCGGGTAGCGGCGATGTGCTTGCCGGGACGGTTGCGGGGATCGCTGCGGGGTTCCAGGCGCGAGCTGAGCGCCGACAAGGGAACCCGTCGATTTCCGAGGCCGAATGCGCAACCCTTGCGAGCCTTGGAGCGTGGGTGCATGCCCAAGCGGCTCTTCGGGCAAGCCTGGGTTCGGAAGGGCAAGCGCGCCCTATCCAGGCCATTGATATCGCCCGCGCTCTTCCAGAAATCATCGGTGAACTGTGTTCCTAGTCGCTGAGGGTGCGATACTTGGGGAGTGGAAACTTCCAAACGTGGATGCGGATACCCTTCGGTAGCATCCGTTGATCTTGCAGCGTTCGCGCATAATCTCGCCCATTTGCGAACCTGCGCCCCGTCTTCTTTGCAGATGGCGATCATTAAGGCCGATGCCTACGGACATGGTTTGCTTCCCGTTGCCCAAGCTGCCCTGGGCGCTGGGGCCGATTGGTTGGGTGTGGCTCAATTAGCCGAGGCCTTCGAGCTGCGTGAAGGACTCGATAGCGCGGGGATTGCGCGTGATCGCGCACCGATCTTGGCATGGATTTCCACCAGCGGAAGTGATTTCGAATCCGTGATCCGTGCAGATATTGACCTGTCTGTGTCCTGGACGTGGGTTCTTGATGAGGTCTGCGCGGCGGCACGTCGCTGCGGGCGCCCGGCCAGAATTCACGTCAAGATCGACACGGGGATGTCGCGTGCGGGTTCAACTTTGGCCGATCTGCCGGAGCTTGCCCAGTCTGTACGAGCCGCAGAAAATGCCGGACTTGTTCAGATAGTCGGTGCTTGGAGTCACCTTTCACGAGCAGATGATCCCAGCGTGGCCGGCGAGGAATCTACGCGCCGGCACCGTCAGATTTTTGAAGAGGGCTTGCACATTCTCGCCGAAGCAGGACTGCGTCCGCAGATTCGCCATCTTGCTGCAACCTCGGGAATTTTATGGCACCCGGAAACCCACTACGACATGGTTCGTGCGGGGATCGGAATGTATGGACTTTCCCCTGATCCTTCAGTCGCAAGTGCTGAGGAACTGGGACTGAAACCCGTGATGACACTGAGCGCTCCACTCACGTCGGTGAAGGTCATCGAAGAAGGGACCCCGGCCTCGTACGGAGGAACTTGGCAGGCTCCGAGCCGTCGTTGGGTGGGTTTGGTCCCACTGGGATACGGAGACGGGATCCTCCGAGCGGCCTCCAATGGTGCGCCGGTTGTTATTGAGACTGATTCAGGTCTGGTGAAGGCACAGATCGTTGGTCGGATCTGCATGGACCAATTCATCATCGACCTGGGGCCCGCTGAGGGGCAGAAAGACACGGCTACGCACAACAGTGGCAATGCTCCCGCCCAGGTAGGAGATCGAGCCGTTCTTTTCGGTGATCTGGCCAAGGGATACCCGATCGCAGATGAATGGGCCGCGCATGCGGGCACAATCAACTATGAGGTCATTACTCGTTTGGGAGAACGCATCCCCAGGCAGTACGTGAACGAAGAGGAATAATGACGCAGACACAAACGAAGCAGTACAGCTATCGTGTGAGCGATGCAGAGCAGACTCGCGAGTTAGGTGAAGAGCTTGCGCGTCACTTACGCGCGGGCGACCTCATCATGCTCCGAGGCGGCCTGGGTGCCGGTAAGACTACCTTTACTCAGGGAATTGGACGCGGGCTTCAAGTTCGAGGGACAGTTGCCTCCCCGACATTCATCGTCGCGCGCGTTCACCCCTCGCTGGTCGGAGGACCTGACCTTATCCACGCCGATGCCTATCGAATTCGTGACCTCGATGATCTGGAGACTCTCGATCTGGATTCAACTATTGATCAGGCTGTGACAGTTGTTGAATGGGGTGAGGGCAAGACCGAAGCCATGAGTGACGCGCGCCTTGAAATCGAGGTGCGGCGCGCGAGCGGGGGAGAGGCCGCACGTGACGGTGACGTTGTTGACCTCGAAAGCATGGATGACGGTCAACGTATCATCACATTTACGCCCTACTCGCATCGCTGGGACGGTGTCTTTGATGACCTTGCACCACAGTTACGTGCGAGCGTGGAATAGGATCGACTTATGACCGAATTGTGCATTGATACCTCCGGAGCAACTGCAGTAACCGTCGTCGATGACGGAAAGATACTGGGGAGCTCGAGGAATGAATCGGGTCGTCACCACGCAGAATCGATTACCCCCTGCGTCCTCGAAGCCCTTGAAGAGGCCGGTTTGCCGACCGATGCCGCAAAGGCCGGTCTTGACGCCGTGTGCGTAGGCACCGGTCCCGCTCCCTTCACCGGTCTGCGAGCCGGACTTGTTTCAGCACGTGTCTTCGCGAAAGCTGCGGGGGTTCCGGTCTACGGCGTCTGCTCTTTGGATGTGATTGCCCGCGCTGCTTTGGATCGCCTGTCGCCGGACACTCATGTGTATGCACTCACCGATGCTCGCCGTAAGGAACTGTATTGGGGACATTACCTTGCAGAAGGCCCCGATGATGTTCGCTTGCTTGGACGTCTTGAGGTTGGCTACGCGCGTACTTTGAGCAGTGCCTTGCGTGAGCAAGAAGGACTGTTGGTTTCTGATGCGCCGATCCCGGCGCACAGTGTTGATGAACTTGCCGGCGCAGAAATGGGACCGGTTCTTCCCCTAGACCCTTCAGTCATGGTTCGCATTGTCCGCGCGCGCCTCGCTCGCGGTGGAGAGGACCGTTTGGGTACCGAACCCTTGTATCTGCGTCGCCCCGATATTCACGGGCAAGCGCCGGAGCGCATGTGAACACAGCAGATCCCAGTGCTGCCCCCGCTCAAGGTACTCAGGAAACGCTAAGCGCCTGCGCGCACAGGCTCTCCCAGGCCTCGGGAGGAAAGCTTGTCGTCTTGGGGCCACAGGATTGGCGCGCGGTTATTGCACTGGAACAGGCGATCTTCCCCGAGGACCCGTGGACGCCTGGGATGGTTGCCGAGGAGCTTTCCTCGGGACTGAGCGTCTACTTTGGTGTGTGTGCTGATGCTCCCCAGGGGGAACTTTCTGTGTTGTGTGGCTATGCGGGTGTCAAGATTGGCCTCGATAGCGACGTGATGACCATGGGGGTTCTTCCCGATTTCCGAGGCCGCGGCTTGGGTCGCGCGCTGATGGACGCTTTGCTCGACCTTGCACGGCAGCGGGGGAGTGAACGAGTTTTCCTGGAAGTGCGAGCATCCAATACCCCAGCGATCACGCTGTACGAGCAATCAGGTTTTGAACGTGTCGGTGTCACCAAGGCATATTTCCGAAACCCGCGCGAAGATGCGGTAAACATGCGCCTTGTTTTCGGCGCATGAAAATACGAAAAATTATGTTGCCCTAATACGGCGTTTTCTGACAGATTTTGTCGACTTTGTGACGCATTTTTACGGGGCTTCTCTGCGCTGTTATTTCCCTGAAAAATCAGGGTTTTAGGGAAGACTTATCTGACGCTGTGAGCAGATAAGGAGCGCTCGGGCCAGCAGTCCTACGGAAATGACACTCCTTCAGCTTAGGCTTGAGTCATGGCCACAAAAACTGTCGCAACTCGCAAGCGTCGCGCATGGACTACGACCGTTTTCGTCAAGCAACTTATGGCGATCTCCGGCATCGTGTTCGTGCTCTTCCTTCTTTTCCACTCCTACGGCAACCTCAAGATGTTCTTGGGGCAGGAAGCCTACGATCACTACGCACACTGGCTGAAAGAAGAAGCCTTTGTGCCGATCTTCCCTCACGGTGGGTTTATCTGGGTATTCCGCGCAGCCATGGTTCTCATGCTGGTGATCCACATTTGGGCAGCAGCAGTGACGTGGAAGCGCTCACGCCGCGCACGTCGCAGTGCGTACGTCGTCAAGCGCAGTGCAGCTGATGCTTATGCAGCACGCACCATGCGTATGACCGGTGTTCTGCTCTTCTTCCTCATCGTCTTCCACATCCTGCACTTCACCACGGGAACCATCCGTACCGGATTCGTCGCAGACTCCACTCCTTATGAGCGCATGGTCGCAACCTTCCAGAATCCCTTGATGGTTGTTGTCTACCTGATCTTCATTGGTCTGGCAGCGCTCCACGTTTCTCACGGTTTCTGGTCGGCATTCCAATCTCTGGGTTGGGTCCGCGGTGGAACCCGCAAGTTCATGGAAGTTCTCTCCGGCTTGGTCGGTGCGCTGATCTTCCTGATGTTCGCGCTTCCCCCGCTGGCGATCGTCGCCGGTTACATCTCCTGACAAGGATATTGAGACATGACTGATACTTTGATTCACGGGCTGTACCGCGAAGGCGACGATATCGCCGATACCAAGGCCCCGCTGGATGTTCCCCTCGCAGACGCTTGGGAAAAGCGAAAGTTCACTGCGGCTCTGGTCAACCCCGCAAACCGTCGTAAGCTCCACGTCATCATCGTGGGTACCGGCCTTGCCGGTGGTGCAGCTGCCGCCTCACTGGGCGAGATGGGCTACAACATCGACGTGTTCTTCTACCAGGATTCCGCTCGTCGTGCGCACTCCATTGCGGCGCAGGGTGGTATCAACGCCGCGAAGAACTATCGCAACGACAATGACTCCGTCTACCGCCTCTTCTACGACACCGTTAAGGGCGGCGACTACCGCGCACGTGAGACCAACGTCTACCGTCTGGCTGAGGTCAGCGCGAATATCATCGACCAGTGCGTCGCACAGGGCGTGCCCTTCGCGCGCGAATACGGCGGCCTGCTCGATAACCGTTCCTTCGGTGGCGTCCAGGTGTCGCGTACCTTCTACGCACGTGGCCAGACAGGTCAGCAGCTGCTGATCGGCGCCTACCAGGCGCTCGAGCGTCAGGTTGCTGCCGGTACCGTTACCGAGCACTCCCGCCACGAAATGGTCGAACTCATCGTTTCTGACGGCCGCGCTCGCGGTATCGTCGCGCGCGATATGACCACCGGCAAGCTTGAAACCCACATTGCGGATGCGGTTGTTCTTGCAACCGGCGGCTACGGAAACGTCTTCTTCCTGTCGACGAACGCCATGGGCTGCAACGCCACCGCAATTTGGCGTGCATACCGCAAGGGCGCATACTTCGCGAACCCCTGCTTCACCCAGATTCACCCGACCTGTATTCCGCAGCACGGAGATCAGCAGTCCAAGCTGACGCTGATGTCCGAATCCCTGCGTAACGACGGTCGTATTTGGGTTCCTAAGAAGGCAGAAGACTGCGAGAAGGATCCTCGTGACATTCCCGAGGAAGATCGCGACTACTACTTGGAGCGTATCTACCCCTCCTTCGGTAACCTTGTTCCTCGCGATATCGCAAGCCGTCAGGCAAAGAACATGTGCGATGAGGGTCGCGGTGTGGGTCCGAAGATCGACGGCGTGGCACGCGGCGTCTACTTGGACTTCTCCGAGGCAATCTCCCGTATGGGCCGCGCAGCGGTGTCCGCGAAGTACGGCAACCTCTTCGATATGTACGAGCGCATCACGGGTGACAACCCTTATGAAGTGCCCATGCGTATCTACCCGGCTGTCCACTACACGATGGGTGGCCTGTGGGTTGACTACGATCTGGAATCAAACCTCCCCGGCCTCTACGTTGCCGGTGAAGCGAACTTCTCTGATCACGGTGCGAACCGCCTGGGTGCATCCGCACTGATGCAGGGGCTGTCCGATGGTTACTTCGTTCTTCCGAACACCATCAACGACTACCTGGCACACTGCTTCAACCTCCCCAAGCTGGATGAGTCCTCCGAGGATGTTGTTGAAGCACTGAACTCTGCTCAGGGTCGCATTGACAAGCTCATGTCGATCAACGGTTCCCGTTCGGTGGATTCCTTCCACAAGGAACTGGGCCAGATCATGTGGGAATACTGCGGTATGGAGCGTCGCGAAGAGGGCCTGAAGAAGGCCATCGAGATGATCCGCAAGCTTCGCGCCGACTACTGGCGTGACGTTCGCGTTCCCGGCAAGTCGATTGGTGAACTCAACCAGTCCCTTGAAAAGGCTGGCCGTGTTGCAGACTTCATGGAGCTGGGCGAGCTCATGTGCATCGATGCCCTGCACCGCGAAGAGTCCTGTGGCGGTCACTTCCGTGCGGAGTCGCAGACCCCCGAAGGTGAAGCCCTCCGCCACGATGACAAGTACCTCTATGTTGCAGCTTGGCAGTGGGGTGGCGAGGATCAGCCTCCGATCCTCCACAAGGAAGCCTTGATCTACAACAACATCGAGCTTAAGCAGCGGAGTTACAAGTGAACCTGACACTGAAGATTTGGCGCCAAAACGGACCCGAGGATCCGGGTGCCATGCACGAATACCAAGTCCGCGGCATCTCTGAGGAATCCTCGTTCCTGGAAATGCTCGACGTGTTGAACGAAGAGCTCTTTGCTCGCGGCGAAGAACCGATCGCATTTGACTCTGACTGCCGTGAAGGCATCTGTGGTCAGTGTGGCATTGTCATTAACGGTATTGCCCACGGCCCTGAGGTCACCACGACCTGCCAGCTGCACATGCGCTCCTTCAACGATGGTGATGTCATCACCATCGAACCCTGGCGTGCGGAAGCATTCCCGATCATCAAGGACTTGGTTGTTAACCGCAGCGCCCTGGACCGTATCGTCCAGGCTGGTGGTTACATCTCGGTCAACACCGGTGCCGCACCGGATGCCAACGGCACTCCCGTTCCCA
>CAKAPY010000070.1 GCA_916719935.1 uncultured Actinomyces sp.
AGTAGCTCAGACTCAGGCGCACCCAAGGGAACCATCACCGTTGGTTCCGCCTACGAGACCACTGACTACAGCCCGATCACCACCTCGGCACTCGGCATGGGCGCAAACTGGCAGGTCCTCGAAGGCCTGTACCGCTTCGACATGTCCGACTACTCGGTCAGCCCCGCGCTGGCTGCCGGTGACCCCGTGAAGGTCTCCGACACCGAGTACGAGATTGCCCTGCGCGACGGAGCCAAGTTCTCTGACGGCACCGATGTCAAGGCAGCAGACGTTGTGAGCTCCTACGAGCGCACGACCTCCGACAAGTCGATCTTCCGTCAGTTCTTCACCTTCGTGGATTCCGTTTCCGCGAAGGATGACAAGACCGTCACCGTCAAGCTGAAGTACCCCTTCTCCAACCTGAAGGAGCGCTTCGTCAACGTTCACGTCGTTCCCTCGGGCATGAGCGAAGACGCACTCAAGGCCAAGCCGATCGGCTCTGGCCCCTACAAGTACGAGGCAATCTCGGCGACCGAAATCACCGCTGTTCCGAACGAACACTATAACGGCAAGTCCCCCGCGAAGGCAGCCACCCTCAAGTGGAGCGCCCTCAAGGATGACGCAGCACGTCTGTCCGCCGCCCTCGATGGCAGCATTGGCGTGATGGAAGCCGTTCCCGCCGCAGCGCAGGATCAGCTCAAGGCAGCAGGCTGGAACGTCGAAGCCAAGCCCGGCTACGGCAACCCCTTCATGATGTTCAACACTCAGAAGGCTCCTTTCGACAAGCCTGAGGTGCGCCGCGCATTCATCAAGGCCATCGACAAGCAGAAGCTGATCTCTTCGGCTCTGAACGGTCAGGCTGTGGAAGCCAAGTCCTTCCTGCCCGAAGCGAACCCGTCCTACAAGAAGCCCGCAACTGACCTGTCCTACGACAAGGATGCAGCCAAGAAGCTGCTCGCCGATGCCGGTGCTTCCAATCTGACGGTCAACCTGGTGACGACGGACCACTCGTGGGTCCTCTCCCTGGTTCCTCAGATCAAGTCTGATCTTGAAGCACTGGGCCTGAAGGTTAACCACCAGCAGATGGCCTCCCAGGCTCTCTACTCGACCGTGACCGACGTTGACAACCCGACCTACGATGTCGTCCTGGCCCCCGGTGACCCCTCGGTCTTCGGTGTCGACCCCGGCATCATCGTTTCCTGGTGGAACGGCGACAACGTGTGGACCAAGAAGCGTGACGGCTGGCAGGTTTCGGATCCCGAATCCTTCAAGAAGCTGCAGGGCCTCATGGATGAGGCCGTTCAGCTCGACGGTGACGCTGCCAAGGCTAAGTGGGGCGAAGTTCAGGATCTGCTCGCAGAGCAGACCGTGATCTACCCGCTGGTCTTCCGCAACATGATCACCGCCTCCAACCCCAAGAAGGTTGACGGATTCAAGGCGATTTCCTCCACCGGCTTGCAGCTGCTTGGAGTAAGCGCGAAGTAAAGCCCTAGTGGCTTTCGACGAAAGGAGGGGTGGGATGCCCACCTTGGGCTAAGGCCACAGTGGGACCCCACCCCTCCTTCATTTTGCTCAATTCCGCTTGACATGGAGGTCTAGCAGTGAATAACCTTCTGCGCCTTATCGCGCGACGACTGGTGGCGCTGCCGATCATGGTGGTCGGCGTGTCATTCCTCGTCTTCTTCATCATGTCGCTGTCTCCCATTGACCCCGCCTACTCGGCACTGGGCGAGACAGCAACTCCCGAAGCTCTCGAAGCGTACCGCGTTGAACGCGGACTCAACGAGCCCTTCTTCACCCGATACGGAACGTATCTGTGGAACATGCTTCACGGTGATCTTGGCCTGTATGCAACCGGCAAGGATTACCACGTGAGTGATCTGGTCGCACAGGCGCTGCCTGTCACTCTTCAGCTCACCTTCCTGGGTCTGTTGTTCGCACTCGTCATCGCTTTCCCCCTCGGCGTTATTGCCGCTCTGTACCGCGATCGCTGGCCCGATCAGCTGATCCGCGTGATCTCGGTGATCTGCATTGGTACCCCCTCCTTCTGGCTGGCAGCGCTGCTGGTCTTGGCTTGCGTCGGTGGTTCCATTCCGGTCTCCGGTCCTATTCCTGCATTCGGCGTCGATCCCGCGGGTTGGTTCCTCCGATTACTGCTTCCCGCGGTCGCATTGGCCGTCCCCGTGGTCGGTCAGATGACCCGCGTCGTTCGTACCTCAATGGTTGAGGAACTCGACCGCGACTACGTCCGTACCGCAATCGGTGCAGGCATTCCCAAGCGTGTTGTCGTTGCCCGCAACGTTTTGCGCAACGCGCTCATCACTCCCGTGACTGTTCTCGGTCTGCGTATCGGCTACCTCATGGGTGGTGCCGTCGTCATTGAAATCATCTTCGCCATTGATGGCATGGGTAAGCTAGTGCTCCTCCAGGGTATCCAACAGAACTGGGTGACCCTGGTGCAGGGTGGCGCCTTGGTCGTCGCAATTACCTTCATCATCGTCAACATCCTCGTTGACATGCTCTACCTGCTCATCAACCCGCGTATTAGGTCGGTGTGAGTCATGAACCAAAAAGCAAAACTCGCAAAGGTCACCGCGAAGGGTGCGCATTTCTCACGCATCAGTGCGATGTCTTTGGGATCCAAGATCGCAATCGGTGTTTTGGCGCTGATCGTTCTTGTATCAATCCTCGCGCCCTTCGTGGCACCCTATTCGCCCGAATTCATTGATAGGCCGTCGCAGGGGCCGTCTTCGGCTCACCTCTTCGGTACTGACTATGCGGGCCGAGACATTCTGTCTCGCGTCCTCTTCGGTGGCCGCTACTCACTGCTTATCGGTCTTTGCTCAACCGTGATCGCGCTCTTCTTCGGCGCAATCATCGGATCGATCGCAGCTGTGACGCGCAAGGCCATCTCCGAGACCATCATGCGCATCCTAGACATCATCATGGCTGTCCCCGGTATCGCAATGGCGGCCGTTACGGTTCTGGTCTTCGGACGCACACTTGCCCAGTCCGACAACAAGATGGGCATTGTCTTCGTCATTATCTTCTCGATCGCATTCGTCTACATCCCGCAGCTGGCACGTATTGTTCGCGCAAACGTGATGGCCGCGTACGGTGAGGATTACGTGCGTGCAGTGATCGTCTCCGGTGCTCGTGCACCGTGGATCCTGATCAAGCACGTCATGCGTAACACTGCTGCTCCGGTTTTGGTCTTCGCCACGGTCTTGGTCGCAGATGCGATCATCCTCGAGGCCTCGCTAACCTTCATCGGTTCAGGCCTTCCTCCAACCATGGTTCCCACCTGGGGCAATATCTTGTCCGAGGCTTCGTCCAACCTCTCGGTCCTGCTGGGCTACTGGTGGACCGCCTTCTTCCCCGGTTTGTTCATCATGATCACCGTGTTGTGCTTGAACATCCTCTCCGAAGGCATCACCGATGCCATGGTCGCGGCTCCCTCCACGGCAGCTGTTGCCCAGGTCGATAAGAACTCTGACCGCGAAGCCGACCGCATCCTTCTCGATCCTCGCCGCGCCTACGCCGAGCAGGCCGAGTCATTGCAGCAGCGCTTGGACGATCTGGAAGTTGTCGAAGGCAAGCGTCACGATCGTTTTGTCTCTACTTCGCACGAAGCACCTCTGCTAGAGGTCAAGGACCTGTGCATCAAGTTCGAGCGCCACGGCGATGTCAATGTCGTCGATCACGTGTCCTTCAAGGTGCGTCCCGGCGAAACCATGGGCCTCGTCGGTGAGTCCGGATGTGGTAAGTCCATTACGGCACTGACCATCATGGGCCTCATTGACCCGAAGGCAGAGATCACCGGTGAGATCCTCTATGAAGGCAAGAACCTGCTGGAGATGAAGCCTGAAGAGCGTCGTGCACTTCTGGGCCACGAGATGGCAATGATCTACCAGGATGCTCTCTCCTCGCTCAATCCCGCCATGCTCATCAAGGCACAAATGAAGCAGCTGACCAAGCGTGGAGGCACTCGTTCTGCAGAAGAACTCCTTGAGCTGGTGGGCTTGGACCCCAAGCGCACCCTGGAGTCCTACCCGCACGAACTCTCCGGTGGCCAGCGTCAGCGCGTTCTGATCGCTATGGCTCTGACCCGCGACCCGAAGCTCATCATTGCTGACGAACCGACCACCGCTCTGGACGTCACCGTTCAAAAGCAGGTCATCGACCTGCTCAACGATTTGCGTGAGAAGCTCGGCTTCGCAATGATCTTCGTCTCCCACGACTTGGCGCTTGTTGCCGAGGTGGCCCACAAGATCACTGTCATGTATGCCGGTCAGGTCATTGAGCAAGCTCCCACTCAGGAACTGCTCAAGCACCCGACCCACGAGTACACTCGCGGCCTGCTGGGCGCAGTGCTCTCGATCGAAGCCGGCTCCGGACGTCTGCACCAGGTCCCCGGGACCGTGCCCTCGCCTCGGGACTTCCCGATCGGCGACCGCTTCGCCCCGCGTTCCTCGCACCCCGACTACGGCCTCGACATCCGTCCGGTCCTCACCGAGGTCGGCCCCGAGCACGTGTATGCGGCACTGCCGCCTCGCGAAGAGGTCCTTGTCGCAAGCGAATCCGTCGTCATTGAAGAAGGTCAGGAGGAAAACTGATGAGTACTGAAACTCCGATCATCGAGCTCAAAGACGTTGAGGTGACCTTCAACTCCCGTACCGGATCGCTGTTCAAGCCGAACAAGGTCTACGCGGTTCGCGGCGTTGATATGCGCATCGAGCGCGGACAGACCCTGGGTATCGTCGGCGAATCCGGCTGTGGAAAGTCCACGACCGCCAATGTCATGTGCGGCCTCCAAATGCCAACGAAGGGCCAAGTGTTCTTCAACGGTGAGGAAGTCACCAAGCGCGGTGCGGATGCGCGTAGGCGTATCGGACGAGTCGTTTCCGTGGTTTTCCAAGACCCCGCAACCGCACTCAACCCGCGTATGCACGTTGCTGACCAGCTTGCTGATCCGCTGCGCGTGCACAAGATTGGTGACGAGGCCTCGCGAGCCAAGCGCGTTCGCGAACTGATCTCCTTCGTGGGCTTGCCCTCGAGCGCCTTGGATGCGCTTCCGGGTCAGCTCTCTGGCGGTCAGCGTCAGCGCGTGGCAATTGCCCGTGCCCTGTCCATTGGCCCCGACGCGATCATCGCCGACGAACCTACGAGTGCACTTGACGTTTCGGTGCGTGCGCAGATTCTGAACCTGCTCACGGACCTCAAGAGCGAACTCGGCCTGGCAATGGTCTTCATCTCACACGACATCCAGACGGTTCGTTACGTGTCGGATCGCATCGCCGTCATGAACGCCGGAAAGGTTGTCGAAGAAGGGCCTGCAGCGCAGCTGTTGGCAGACCCGAAGGATCCCTACACCCGCAAGCTCCTGGGGGCTGCACCCTCGCTGCTGCATCCAACACTCGGAGGAGAGAACTAATGAGTTCACAGATTCGCGGCGTTGTCCCGCCGTTGGCTATCCCGCTGAAGAACGGCGAGCTGGACGTTGCCTCGCTGGAGCGCCACATCAACCGCATGATTGGTGCGGGGCTGAACGGCCTCTTCGTCTCCGGCTCGACCGGTGAGGTTGCATTCTCGACCTCCGAGCGTCGTCAGCAGATCCAGCGCGAGGTTGTTCGCATTGTCGACGGCCGCATTCCGCTGCTGGTCGGCGTCATCGACACCGAAACTGAGCGTGTCATTGAGAACATCAAGGCAGTTGAGGAAAACGGTGGAGCTCTGGGCGTCGTTGCAACCGCTCCCTTCTATGCGCTGGGCGGCCAGGCGGAGATCGAAAAGCACTTCCGCATCCTCAAGGAGAACACCAATCTTGAGCTGTGGGCCTACGACATTCCCGTCTGCGTCCACACGAAGCTGCAGAATGATCTTGTTCTTCGCTTGGGTAAGGAAGGCGTTCTTGACGGCGTTAAGGATTCTTCCGGTGACGATGTGGGCTTCCGCTGGCTGTCCCGTGCGAACGAGGCCGCTGGCCACCCGCTTCAGCTGCTGACCGGCCACGAAGTGGTTGTCGACGGTGCTTACATGTCGGGTGCAGATGGCTCGGTCCCCGGCTTGGCCAATGTTGACCCCGATGGCTACGTCCGTCAGTGGCAGGCTTTCGAGCGCGGTGACTGGGAAGCCGTGCGCGCCGAGCAGGACCGCCTTGCGGACCTCATGCGCATCGTTCTGGTAAAGGGCGTTCAGGGCTTCGGCGCTGGCGTTGGTGCCTTCAAGACTGCTCTGCAGCTTCTGGGTGTCTTTGATTCCAACGAGATGCCGCGTCCTGTCGCTGCCCTCGAAGGTGACAACGTCGAGCACGTTGCTTCCGTCCTGCGCGAAGCCGGCTTGCTCTCCTGATCATCAGCGAGGCTGAGGTGGTCCTCCTCTCGCGTACGCGCGAGCGTGCGCCCGCCTCGGCCTCGCTGATTACCATTTTCATCCGTTCTTTAGTGGAGAACTTTCATGACTACGCTCCTCGCCCTTGATATCGGCGGAACCAAAGTCGGTTGGGGCATCGTCGAAGTTGGACAAAACTCTACGGTTGTTGAGCGCGGCTCAATTCCTACTGAGGCTTCCCGCGGGGGCGCCGACGTCGTCGAGCGAATCTGCTCGCTGGCCTCGTCCCTCAAGGAAGCTCACTCCGAGGCCTCGGGTGTCGCAATTGCTTCTGCTGGGGTTGTTGACCCCGCTGAAGGAAAGATTGTCTCGGCAACCGACATCATGCCCGGGTGGGGAGGAACTCCTCTGGGGAAGCTCGTTGCGCAACGCACGGGACTTCCTGTGCGCGTCCTTAACGACGTCCACGCACACGGCTTGGGCGAAGCTACCTTGGGAGCCGGACGCCCCTATTCCTCAGTCCTTTCGATCGCAGTAGGTACGGGAATTGGTGGTGCTCTGGTCGAAGATGG
>CAKAPY010000071.1 GCA_916719935.1 uncultured Actinomyces sp.
CCCCACCACTCATGTATGGGCCGAATCTCCTTAGAGGATCTTCTTCAGTGCAGGATCCTTCCAAACGCGGTTCCTGGTCAGAAGCGGATCGTTATTCGGGATCATTAGGTACTTTGTCTCAACCGCGGGGTCGCCGGAATCGCCACCGTCATTCCACGTGACGTCAACGGTCTTCCAGGTCCCGTTAACTTTCACCTGGTTCCATGCGTGTCCAGATTTAGAACCATTTCTTAGAGTGACAACACCGGTCACAACGACCGAATTGAGACCCGACTTCGTCGCCAGGAGCTGGAAGACGTTTGCGTAGCCTTCGCAGACGGTTGTTCCCTTGAAGAAAATACCGCCCGAATCGTGGTCAGGAGTGTATTCAGGCGTCAGAGTACCTGTCTTCTCCCAGACCTTGTGGCCTCCTTCCAACCCGTCATAGTTGTAGGTTGCATGGTTAATCATCCAGGAGTTAATGGTTCGGACCTTGGTTTCCTCATCCATTCCGGGCTTGATAATCTCTGCGACCACTTGGTCGGCCTTGCTATTGATCTGACCCGAATAATCCTTGGGTGCAAGATGCTGATCGGTTGCGCCCTCAGTTCCCAAAGCGACATGAAGAATCTTGTCTGTTAACGAGTATTTGCGGCCAATAATGAAGGGAACCAGACCGTTTTGATCTTTTGCCTCTTCCAATGCATCGTCAATTCGTGAGCCAGATTCTGCTTCTGGGAACTGTGAAAGGTCGATATCTGTGTATCCCATCATCAAGTTCGCAGCGATGTACTTTGACAGCGGCGTTGTGCCCAGTACCTGCACGGGAGTATCTGGGAAGGTTCGCGCCACATTGTCCTTGGATTCCTTCTTCTGGACTTCCTTGGTGTAGGTCAGATTGGGCGCAAAGTAACCGGTATTTGCCTCTTCCTGATCCTTCTTCAGCTTCTGGAGGTCCTCGGTGTAGGTTGATGGATCGAAGTTATTGACAATGTAGGAGCTGGTGAAGCGAGTATTCCCGATGTGGTAGACGACGTGGAGTTTTGCTCGAGGATCATTGACCGTCTTCGGGTTTGAGCTCTCAACCCAGCTCTTTTCGGGATCGACAACCAAAGTCTGCATACGAGTGTGCCCATCGGCCATCGTCATGGGGATTTGAGCGGGAAGCTCACTTAAATTATCGAATCCCCAGCGATCCAGACCGAGCTGTCGCTGTGCGTTGGACGCAATTCGAATAGGCGTATTTCCAAGGGTATTTGCGATATCGATAAAATCGGACATCTTCGAGATTTTCGCGTTCTTCTTCGCGATTACCGCGACCTGAGTTCCCTTGCTGTTGAGGATGCGGTCGAGCTCCTCGTCTGTCAGCCAGCCCTCGCGTGAGCTACCTTTGGAATCTTCCTGGACGGTCAGGAATGCATCCAGTGCGGTGTTCAGAGTCCGATCTCGTGGGGGTTC
Organism: uncultured Actinomyces sp.; assembly: GCA_916719935.1. Lineage (GTDB taxonomy): Bacteria > Actinomycetota > Actinomycetes > Actinomycetales > Actinomycetaceae > Pauljensenia. The sequence goes on from CAKAPY010000071.1 coordinate 1,438, forward strand.
ATCATCAGCTCGTTGATCAGAATTCCACGAGGTCTGATTTGTCGATGCAACAAGCCTTGGGTTGAGCCTGGTCTTTCCATCCTTATCGGTGGAATTGAGAAAGACGACGTAGTAGGAGTCAGCGCCTTCGACCGGATCCCATGACACGCTGAAAGTACCGTTGTCCTCCTCGTCCACCGAGATGTTTTGCGGGCGGGGAAGGAAGCCCTTGTCGCTGACGCGAATGCGGCGAACAATTGGGTGTTCAAGAAGCTTGCCGGTCTGCAAGTCGTTGTATTGAACAAGGTAGTACATGGGGAGCAAACCCCAGCCTGAAGAGCCAGTGATGTCTGCTAGGGGACTTGCGTGTGAACGCGACTGCAACGTGATCCACGAAGGCGAGATTGAAATACCTTCATAAGCTCCGTAAGTGCCAATCTCAAACCCCAGATCCACATCCAATGCCGCGTCGGAATAGACCGCGAATGGGGTTGCGAACCTCGAACCTTTACTATCGGCCTCATCCGACTTTCGCTTTTCAAAATCGGCGAGCTTGACCTTGGTGGGGATGACGAGTTGGTCGCCCTGATTGACTTCCTGCACGCCTTCGAGCCATTCGAATGCGGTGGGGTCGTTCTTCTTGAGTTGATTGACGGAATCGTCAGCGCGAGCTGCGGATGGGATGGCAAAAGAGGCAAGAGTGACAATGCTCAAGGCCGCAATGGTGCGTGTGAAAAAGCGTGAGAAGGTCATTTGATCGTTGCCTCCAGAGGTTGGACGGTCTGGCAGTAGATGTCCGGGGTGAGTCCCTTACCGTTTGTGCACATTGCTAAGGAGAACTTGGTCGAGTTCGGATCTCCCTGTGCGACGAAAAGGGAAGAGTAGGTCTTCTTCTTATTCTCAGGCTCGAAACCGTTGTATCCCTGGGGTTCTTGAGCGTCCTTCACCTGCGGGTCATCGGAGGTAAATTGGCTGGTATCGGGGGCCTTCAATAGCTGCGCATCCACATCGGAAAGCTTAAAAATCGGGACATCATTGCGATCGCCTGAACCGGCTAGGAGTGCCTTCGCCTCATCAGTTCCGGGAAGCGGTGATGTGCTTGCGTAGAAAACCCAGCGCAGCGCGTTATCGGGCGATTCCTTTGCGCCAGTTGCATGGTTCTCAAACTTGTAGTCGATCTTGATGATTGACTTTCCATCATTGGTCGTTTGAGGAAGTTTCGATGCGCCTAAGAGAGTGAACTGGAATGAGCCTTGGTCGGTGTAGGCCATGACGGATTTTGATGTGCCATCAAAACGCAGTGAGTAGCTGCCAAGGTAGAGCTTTGAGTCCTCTGCGCTGAAAGTTTCCTTGCCTTCGGGCTGAGGGGAGACGGAGCTGAGGTCACGCAGTTTGTCATTCGGCGCGGTACTAAAGAAGACGGTCTTCTCGAAGCTCGGCTCTGAGCCGTCGCCCGTTGTGGATCCGGAGCCGCAAGCTGCCATGGATACTCCCAAGAGCACGCATGTAGCAAACGCCCAAATCCCGCGGTGACGTGACATCATCATTCACGGTCCCTTCATCGAAGCGGTTGAAATCTGCCCTTATCCTAATGTTCGTCACTGAATAAACGCCAATTTGAGCAATCAATCTCTCACCTCATGAAGCTGGACTTCTGTTACTCATGTGACGAATGTGGTTAATGATGTAAATGTTTATGGTGCCCATCACTAACGCTCGCTTGGTCTATTCGGGACCCTGTAGCGTGTGTACTGTTCGTTCGCCGCAGGCTCGCATGCGAGTTGCGCTTCTATGAAGCTGCCAGGGCGAATCCTACGAAGTCTGGAGTTACGTGAATTTTCACCCCTCGCGCAAGGCAGTCATTGCCAGCGCTGCAGTTGCAGCATTTGCCGTCACCGGTATCGCCGGGACATCGGTAGCCACGTCATTTAGAGATGTCACCCTGGAAGTCGATGGTGTCTCCATCCCCGTATCGGGATTTATGGGCAAGGTCTCTGACGTTCTGTCAACTGCGGGTGTAGAAGTTTCTCCCCACGATCTGGTTGCGCCCTCCCTCCAAGAAGGCGTGACGAACGGTCAGACCGTCGTCGTGCGTCGCGCGCAACGCTACCTGGTCGATGTCAACGGTGTTTCAACCCCCACGTGGTCCACCGCTACGGATATCAACAACCTCATGAGCCAGGTCGGCACCACCGGCGCGGTGATCGCTGCTGACCGCTCGACCTCTCGTGCAACCCTTCCGGCGCTTACGGCAACTGGGAATATCCGCGTCATTGCTGATGGGCAAACCCACACCGTTGACGCGCGCGAAGGCACCCATGCCTCGGACCTGCTCGAGCAGGCAGGGGTTCAGGTTTCACCCCTTGACCGCGTGACCTTCTCAAGTGATGACCAAGGTGTATTCCTCAAGGTCACCCGAGTTCAACGTGGCACGGAAGAACGCGAAGAAACTCTGACCAAGGAAGTGGAGGAGCAAGAAGACTCCAGCCTGGCCAAGGGAACCAAGCGCGTTGTTCAGGAAGGCTCCGACGGTTCCATCAAGCGCAGCTTCTACGTGGAGCGTCGAGATGGCCAAGAGGTCGTGAGCCAGTTGCTGAGCGAAAACCGTACCGAACCGGTCAAGCAAATTGTCAAGGTCGGCACCAAGGAAACCACTTCAGCAAGCTCTTCTTCGAACTCGGGGTCTTCGGCCTCGTCATCATCGGCAACGGTGAGCGGAGATGGAGTCTGGGCAGCTCTGGCCCGCTGCGAATCGGGTGGTAACCCCGCAACGAATACCGGTAACGGCTACTATGGCCTCTACCAATTCTCTGCTTCCACGTGGCGCGCAATGGGCGGTACCGGACTGCCCTCCGAGGCCTCGGCAGCAGAACAAACCCAGCGCGCACAGGCGCTTCAGGCCCGTTCCGGATGGGGCCAGTGGCCCGCGTGCGCTCGAGCACTAGGACTTTTGTGAACGCAGCTCGCCACGGCCGCACCGCTTCATGGGCACCGACGAAACGTCGCGTCGTAGCAGGTGCAGGCGCAGCCAGCCTGGCCATGTTTATGGTTGCGGGAGTGGGTATTGCCCGTGCGCATTCAACCGTCAACCTTGAAGTTGATGGCATCGTCTACCCGGTTTCAACGTGGTCGCACACCGTTTCAGGGGTCCTGAGCCAAGCGGATATCGAGCTCGGTGAACACGACCAAGTTCAGCCCGCCGCCTCGCAATACGTTGCAAACGGACAGACCATCGTCGTGCGCACGGCGAAGCCCTACACTCTGACCATTAACGGAGACCGAACAACCCTGTGGTCGACCGCGCCCTCAGCTGAAGGTGTGCTCTCAGGCCTGGGCGCGGATTCGACAAAAGCCGTTCTTGCCGTCGACCGTTCCTATTCGCGTTCCAGCCTGACTCCTCTGGTCACCCAGACGCGCACCATCACCATTAACGTCGACGGAAGCTCGCGTCAGGTCACCGCACGTGAAGGCATGGACACCCGGGCCATCTTGACTAAAGAAAAAATCAACCTGGGACCCCTGGACCGTGTTGAGGTGAAGAATACTGACGGCCTGACCATCGATATTCACAGGGTCTCGCGCGCGCTTGCGCCGCGAAAGGTGCCCATTCCTTTCGAGGAACACCGTCAAGATTCCGACCAGCTTTTCGTTGGTGAAGAACAAGTCACCACGAAGGGCGTTGAGGGCGAATCTGAAGAACTGACCTGGAGTGAAAACGTCGACGGTGGGGAAGCGTATGCAGCACCGCTCAATTCGAAGGTCACTCGCGAACCTACCGCGCAGATTCGCTCGGTTGGAACCAAGGAAGTCACTCCCAAGGCGCTGATTGAAGCCGGTCTGGACCCCAAGGCAACGCTGGAAGAAAAGACCGAAGCTGACGGAACGAAATCAATCCGTTACCGCGCGAAGCTCGGGACGCTCTCGACGGCCTCGGAGATTACTGCAGCGGGCGGAAACTCAGCTGAAGTCGCTCAAGCGATGGTCGCAGCCGATATCCCCTTGACCTATTCGGGCGAGGATCCCCGTTCTTTGGCTAAGCCCCTGGTGAGCGCTCGCGGATGGGGAGACTCCGAATTCCAATGCTTGGTTGCGCTGTGGAACCGTGAGTCCCACTGGAACCCCTACGCGAAGAACTCCTCTTCCGGCGCCTACGGCATTCCGCAGGCACTGCCGGGAAGCAAGATGGCTTCGGCGGGTTCAGATTGGCAAACCAACCCGGTCACGCAGATCAAGTGGGGCTTGGGGTACATCGCCGGACGCTATGGGACACCGTGCTCTGCACTGGGGCATTCAAACTCCGTCGGATGGTACTGATCCTTTAGGATGGGAGCGTGACTTCCCCCCGTCGATATTCCACGCCGAATGTTCCCAGTGACGCCCAGCCCAGCGAGAGTGGGCTGCTTGGCCCTATTGAAGTGCATGCAATTTGCCAGGCACTGGGGGTTCGCCCAACCAAGACGCTCGGACAAAACTTTGTTCATGATGCCGGTACTGTTCGACGCATCGTGCGAGACGCGGGAATTGGTGAGGGAACACAAGTCATTGAGGTCGGTCCCGGGCTGGGTTCACTGACCCTTGGACTTCTTGAAGCGGGGGCACAGGTACGCGCCATCGAGATCGATCCGGTGCTTGCTCGTGCACTTCCCGTGACCGTTGCGCAGCGGATGCCCGAGGCTGCAGAGTGTCTCCACGTGATCAATCGCGATGCCGTTCAGATTAATGGCCTCGAAGACTTTGAAGATGAGTGGCCGGCGCCAACGCACCTGGTGGCGAATCTTCCCTACAATGTTGCGGTTCCCCTGCTGCTTTCCATGCTGGAGTCCTTCCCCTCCTTGGAGTCGGCATTAGTAATGGTTCAGGCCGAGGTTGCCGATCGCCTGGCTGCTCAGCCGGGCTCGCGTACCTACGGAGTTCCTTCGGTAAAGGCCGCGTGGTACGGAACGGCAACCCGCGCGGGAACTATTGGGCGTTCGGTATTCTGGCCTGTCCCCAATGTCGATTCCGCGCTGGTGGAGCTGCAGCGCTCGACAACCCCGCGCGGGGATACTTCCTTGCGTCTTGCCACTTTCGAGGTCTGCGACACGGCATTTTCTCAGCGCCGGAAGACCCTGCGCGCCGCTTTGAAGAACTGGGCAGGCAGTGCCGAGGCCGCGCAGGAGCTGTGCGATCGCGCTGGCGTAGATTCCTCGATCCGAGGCGAAAAGCTGGGGATTGACGATTACGTGCGTCTTGGTTCAGTTTTGCTTGATATGCGTGCTGAGGGCAAGATTCCTTTTCCCGAGCAGGATCGTTACGCGAAGGAGCGTCGCGCTGCTGAAGACTTGAGACAAGCAGCGCAGGAAAGCCAGCAAGGTGGGGCGGAGCAACCCCGTGCGTGAGGTACGTGCATCGGCGCCTGGGAAGGTCAATGTCATCCTTCGTGCGGGTGCCCCGGATGCTGATGGATATCACGAGCTGGT
>CAKAPY010000072.1 GCA_916719935.1 uncultured Actinomyces sp.
AATGAAGCCGGTCGATGACCTGCTGCGCCAGATGCAATCCGAACACTTCCACCTGGCCATGGTCGTTGATGAATACGGTGGGATCTCGGGCCTCGTCACCCTCGAAGACATCATCGAAGAAGTCGTTGGTGAACTCACCGACGAGCATGACCGCAACACTATCGAGCCCGAAGAAATTTCCCCAGGCGTATGGCGTGTTCCTTCGCGTTTCTCCATTAGCGAGCTCGGAGAGCTGTGGGGACTAGAACTTGAAGACGAAGACGTTGATTCCGTTGGCGGTTTGCTGGCCAAAGCGATTGGCCGCGTTCCGCTTCCGGGGGCAACTGGCGATATGCTCGGTGTGCACATGGTTGCCGAAGAAGCCCGAGGCCGCCGTCGCCAAGTCGGTACGATTGTCTGTTCCTATGTCCCTGAAACCTCGACCGAAGACTCTGAAGATCACCAGGAGTGAGAACGATGCATTTCCCCAGCGATGATGAATTGATGGCCGGTCCGAACGCCTTTGAAGGTGTGGATATCGATGCTCTTGAACTTCCTGATGAGGAATCACTGGACGAGGCAGACATTGATGCTGAGCTCGACGAGGCCGACGATGAGCGCGTCCACGACGTTGAGGATTCTGTCCATTCCTTGCGTCAACTCCGCGCAGAAACAAATGCGGGTGCAGATATCATCGTTCCCGATTTCCCAGAGGACTTTCGTGCGGGCTTTATTTCTATTGTTGGCCGCCCCAATGTCGGAAAGTCGACGCTGACCAACGCTCTTGTTGGCCATAAGGTGGCTATCACCTCGGGCCGCCCCGAAACGACACGTCACAATATCCGCGGGATCGTCCACGGCGAAAACTACCAGCTGGTATTGGTTGATACACCCGGATACCACCGTCCGCGCACTCTGCTGGGTAAGCGCCTCAATGACATGGTTCGCGAGGCCTTGGCCGAAGTTGATTGCGTGGTCTTCTGCATGCCTGCGGATCAGCGCATCGGACCGGGAGACCAGTTCATTGCTCGCGAGCTGCGCTCTGTGCGACGCCCCGTGATTGCGGTGGCGACAAAGTGCGATAGCGTGCCGCGCGAGCGCGTGCTTGAACACCTTCTGGCAATTGAAAAGCTGGGGGAGTGGAGCGCGATTGTTCCCGTCTCTTCCTTCAAGCACGAAGGCATTGATCGCCTGCGTGAAGTTTTAGTGGAAAAGGTTCCCCTGTCCCCGCCCCTGTACCCCCAGGATGACATCTCGGATGAATCACGCGAAACGATGATTGCAGAATTCATTCGCGAGGCCGCGCTGGAGGGGGTCCGCGATGAGCTTCCGCACTCGCTTGCCGTGAAGGTCGAAGAGATTATTGAACGCCCCAAGCGCGAGGGTGATGATCGTCCGCCTCTACTGGATATTCACGTCAATGTTTACGTCGAACGCGATTCCCAAAAGGCCATCATTATTGGCAAGAAAGGTTCGCGTTTGAAGGAGATCGGCACCCGGGCCCGAGCGCATATCGAAGAATATTTGGGACGTCGTGTGTACCTCGATTTGCATGTGCGTACCGCTAAGGATTGGCAGTCAGACCCGAAGATGCTTCAGCGCTTGGGCTTCTGATACCTGAACGTGGGGGATACAACAAAAGGATCCTGACCAGGGTCCCGAGCTTTAGCGTCTTCTTCATGGCATGCTTATCCCGTGAGCGAGAATCCCCAGAACCCTAACGCCTCAGCGCCTTTACCGTTTGACCAGGACGACGCATCACTGACTGTGCACCGCATGGCTGCACATGATCGTCTGTCCCATCAATCCCGAGTTGTCTTGCGCCTTGGCCAGATGCTTCTTTCTGCCGGTGCGGGCTCGTACCGCGTGAAGGCCTCGATGCGGACCTGTGCCGAGGCCGTGGGCATTGAGAAGCACCATGCTCAGGTGACCTTTACCGAGATTGTTGCGACCGCTTATGCGAATGGTACTTTCCGTACCGAGCTTGCTGAGCAGCGTCTTCTGGGAGTGAATGCGGACAAGATTGACCGCATTACAAACTACCTGGCATCCATTGAAGGCAAGCAGGTGCTTGTTGAGGATGTCGATAAGGCTCTTGACCGGATCGAACGTGTGAAGCCGCTGTATGGATGGCTAGCGAATGCTCTTGCTTCCGGTTTAGCCTGTGCGGCCTTCGCCTTCCTCAACGCCGGGGGATGGGTTGAGTGCTCTGTCGTGGCTATTGCAGCCTTCCTCGGGCAATTCCTCCGTCGCCAGATGCTCAAGCGACACATGAACCACTTTGGTGTGTGGATGCTCTGTGGTGCAGTTGCTTCTGCTGTCTACATTCTGTGCGTCTATCTGGCTCAGAAATACCTGGGTGTTGAACCGACGCACCAAGCAGGCTTCATCTCTGCGTTGCTCTTCTTGGTTCCTGGCTTCCCATTGGTGACAGGAATTATTGACCTGGTCCGTCACGACTTTGCGGGTGGTATTCAGCGAATCGTGTATGTTGCAATGCTCGTAGTTTCTGCGGGCGTTGCGGTATGGACCATCTCGGAGGTCTTCAATTGGTCGGTCACTCCGCAATACATCGTTGAGCTTCCGCCAATCATTCACTTCGCGTTGCGCTTCTTTACCAGCTTCGTTGCGGCATATGGCTTCGCGATGCTCTTTAATTCCCCGCCTAAGGTATGTACGGCTGCGGCTCTTATCGGTGCGGTTATTAACACCGGTCGTATCTTCCTTGCGGTTGTCCTGGGGGTTCCGGTCCCCGCGGCGGTTGGGCTTGCAGCGCTAGCAGCGGGTCTTCTTGCGGCAGCAGTTGCAAACCGCACGCGCTTCTCGCGTGTGACACTCTCCGTTCCCGCGGTGGTCATTATGATCCCGGGTGTGCCCCTGTATCGTTCGCTCACATACTTGAACAATGGACAGACCATGGACGCATTGGCACAGCTCTTTACGGTCCTCTTCACAATTGTTGCGATTGGTATTGGCCTGGCGATTTCGCGAATGCTGACTGACCGCGCGTGGCTCATGGAGAAACCGGTGAGCGTCCCCAAGCTCGAGGAATACGACGCCGAGTAAGAGCTGGTAGGGAGAAGTAAACACTGTCCACCATGTGCACTCAAAGTGCCAGTATCAGTGGGTCTTCATAGACTGAGGGTGTGAAGACTACATCGAATGTTCCTCGTCCTGCAGGTTCTGGAATGCCCACGGTCAAGTACCGAGCATTCCTCGACACGAACCCTGTTGACCTTCCTGACCGACAGTGGCCTTCGAAGCGCATTACCCACGCGCCTCGCTGGCTGTCAACGGATCTACGCGATGGAAACCAAGCTCTGATCGAGCCCATGGATCTGGCGCGTAAGCGCAAGATGTTTGATCTTCTTGTCCGCTTGGGATACAAGGAAATCGAAATCGGATTCCCCTCGGCTTCGCAGACTGATTTCGATTTTGTTCGTTCTCTGTTGGAAGATGACGCCCTACCCGAGGATGTCACCATTTCGGTGCTGACGCAGTCGCGCCCCGAGCTCATTGAGCGCACTGTTGAATCGATTATTGGCTTTCCTCGTGCGACCGTGCACTTGTACAACGCAACCGCTCCGGTTTTTCGTGAGGTTGTCTTCCATGCAGACCGCGAACAAACCGTTGAGCTAGCCCGCTCCGGTACGCGTGAAGTCATTGCGCAGGCAGAACGTCAACTGGGCGATGAGACGATCTTCGGTTTTGAGTACTCTCCTGAGATCTTCATTGACACCGAGCGCGATTTCGCGCTGGAAGTGTGTGAAGCCGTTATGGATATCTGGCAGCCCCAAGATGGCCGCGAGATCATCCTCAACCTGCCCTCGACTGTTGAACGCGCGACCCCCAATGTCTTCGCTGACCAGATCGAGTACATGTCTCGCAACCTTTCCCGACGTGAGCACATTGCGCTGTCTGTTCACCCGCACAATGACCGTGGAACCGGTGTCGCCAGTGCTGAACTTGCACTCCTCGCCGGCGCAGATCGCATCGAAGGCTGCCTCCTGGGACAAGGCGAACGTACCGGTAACGTTGACCTGCTGACCTTGGGCCTGAATCTTTTCAGCCAGGGAATTGATCCGGGCATCGACTTCTCGGACATTGACGAGATCCGCCGCACGGTGGAGCACTGCACCCAGATGGAGGCTTCGCCGCGCTCTCCCTACGTCGGAGATTTGGTGTACACCAGCTTCTCGGGCTCTCACCAAGACGCCATCAAGAAGGGTTTTGCTGCTCGCAAGACGAAGGTGGACGCCGCAGGGGGCGACGAGAACGCAGTGGTCTGGGAGCTTCCCTACCTGCCCATCGATCCTCACGATGTCGGTCGCTCTTACGAGGCCGTTGTGCGCGTGAATTCCCAGTCCGGCAAGGGTGGGGTTGCCTACCTCATGTCGCGGGCACACAACCTGGAGCTGCCTCGTCGTCTGCAGGTGGAGTTCTCGCGAATTGTCCAGCGCCACACCGACACTTACGGTGGAGAGATCAACGCCGAAACATTGTGGAAGATCTTTGCAGACGAGTATTTGCCGACAAGCGCGGCTCCTGGCCTTCAGCCGTGGGGGCGCTTCGAATTGCGTAAGTCCCAAGTGGGAACAGTCGACGACGAGCATGTTGAATTGCACGCAGAGCTCACGGACAACGGTGTGCTCACTGCAATCGACGCAAACGGAACCGGCCCGATTGACGCTTTCGTCTCAGCGCTGCATCAATTCGATTTGGACGTGCGCGTCTTGGACTATTCCGAGCATGCAATGAGCCAGGGACGAGATGCGAAGGCCGCTTCATACGTCGAAGCAGCTGTTGATGGAAAGATCGTCTGGGGCGTTGGAATCGACTCCTCGATTACCCGCGCATCGTACAAAGCTGTGATCTCAGCAGTGAACCGTGCACTTCGAGATCAGTAAGTAGGTTTCATAACCAACGCGCACGTGGCGGTGAGTGAATAACCGCCCAGCGCTAGGTGAGGGGGCATCGCCAAGATGCCCCCTCACCTGTTTTTTCCCTCGCCAACGCAGGGGGGAAAGAAGTCGTACGCGGAAGCTTAATCGGCCTCGTTCGAGGGGAAATCGCCACCGGCAATCTCATCAAGAAGCTCAAGGGAAGGAATGAAGAACACCTGGCCGAAGAGCACATGCGAGAAGGTCAGTAGGTAGTCTTTCTTTGCGACCATATTCGTGATCATGCCCTTGGTGACACTCCAACGAGCAGAGTAGCCGATGAAGTAGGTACCGGTAACACCTGCGGCTGGGTCAGAGAAGGGCACGTTCATACGAACGATCTTGTTTTCTTCACCGTCGACGATGAACTTTGAGGAAACATTGTGCGCGTTTGCCGCCTTCGCGTCGTCATCAAGCTCAAGGTCGGTGAACTTCTCGCGCCCGACCGCACGCTCTTGCTCAGCGGTACCCAGCGAACGCCACGCGTCCATGTCGTGAATCCACTTTTGTGCAAAGGCGTAGGAACCTCCAGTGAATTGGGGGTCCTCGTTGCCAATCTCTGCCCAGAAGGGGGCATCGACGTTTGTTGGATTTTCAGTGCCGTCAATGAAACCGATGATTGCGCGGCCCTCAAGGTAGCGGAAGCCGTGAGTCTCATCAACGACCGTTGCGAAGTCTTTGAAGGACAAGCGGTACTGCTCGGCTACTTCGTAGACCACGGCCTCGCGCTGTGCACGAATGTGAAGGAAGAGGTCAGCATCTTCGCCGATGCCTTCGGGCATGGTGATGGAAGGATCATCCTGATTGGTTAGCCCCTTGAATTCCTCGAGTTCCTTTGGACGGGGTGCGCCCGGGAAGAGGTAGTCCCAACCCTTACGGCTTACTCCCACTGCAACGCGCAGGTCATCATTTTGGGCTCGGATGTTCATTGAACGGTTGATCGCCTGGCTGCGATCAGCAAAGTCGCGGAAGGCCTCGAGCTCTGCGGCCTGATCCTTGCGATTGAATCGCAGATAAACGAAGAGAACGCACTCGCCGGCATCTTTGTACACGTCTTGGGGATGAGTTGACATGGTGTCCTCCACTTGCAGTGATTCATTCGTCTTCGATGATAGGCCGCTTGATGTATCGAGGCTGCGCGGACGCGGGGAGGGAAGTCAGCGTAGCGGTGGGGGAGGAGTGGTGGAATAACGTTTCAAGGCGGCAAGAACGCTTCCGCGCATGATGACTTCAATGTTCTCCACAAGGATGTATGGGTCAGCGCGCATATCTTGGTTCAGCCAATGCAAGACATGCGCGACCACACTCAATGTGAAGTGGTCGATGATGAAATCACGGTATTGGGCGGAAAGAGGCGAAAAAACTGGAGCCACGGCGGCGCTATCGGTGTCCTGCTGAGGTGTTTGCCCCTCGAGCTCAGTAATAATCGCGGCCATCATTTCGCGGAACGCCTGGTAAAAAAATTCTTCCACCTCTTTACGGCTGAGCGAGGAGACGACCGCGTAGGTCTGTTCATGGTGCTGGCGCATGTAGACCAAGAGATCGCACAAGCCGTCCGACCATTCCTGGTAGGTTGCATGAGCCATGATGTGCGCGACGATCTCTCGTTCGAAAACCCATGTTCCCAAGGACATGACATCGGGGAAGTGATAGTAAAAAGCCTGCCTGGTGACACCGGCTCGTTCGGTAAGGCGACGGACCGTAACCTTTGTAATCGGTGTTGAACGCAATTCGTCTTTGAGGGCAGCACCGAGCTTCTCGCGGGTGTTTTCTGCGCTGGTAGACATGACTTCCTTGATGAGATCGATTGCGTTGAGGAGTGCGTTTGAGCCGCACTCCTTTGAGTATTAGACACTTTCGAAATGGTGTCCAATGACTCCTACTGAAGACAACCTTAATGTTTCCTTATCAGC
>CAKAPY010000073.1 GCA_916719935.1 uncultured Actinomyces sp.
TCCTTTGATGCTGCACCAGCAACCGCTCCCGTTCCGATGGGACCGCGGGCGGTCGCCGCCGAAGCGCCACGAGCTGCTGCGGAGGAAGCGCCTCCTGACACGTTGCCATTCGAGGAAGCGCTACGGGCCGCCCCAGTTCCTGTTGAAGAAGTCTTGGCAGACGACGCGACCTTAGTCGAGGCTCCCTTGGTGGTGCTGCCCTTAGCGGTCGAGCTGGAACCCGATGCTGAGCCGGCAGTTGTTCCCATAACTCCGGGACGTGCACCCACACCTGCACGAGCAGCAGAAGCTGAAGCCGAACGAGCCGAAGCAGCAGCGGACTGCGAGCTTGTTCCTGCCTTAACAGAAGCCGAGCCCTTTGCAGCGCTCGAAGCGGTGCCGCGTGCCCCGGTAGCTGCTCCGTTCGCAGGTGCTCCGGTGGCCGTAGTGCCGGTGGCACCCGTGGGGCGAATGCTTGCAGCAGCACGTGCACGTGCTGACATAGTCGACGCATTACTTGCCGTCGATGAGGTGCCTGCTCCAGTTCCAGCGGTTGCGCCGCTGCCGTAAGCTCCGGGGGCTCCCATACCGCGCGGGAATCCACCTGCGCGAGCAGCTGTCGAGGCCGGGGTGCCCGGGTTTGCCATACGAGCCGCATTGCCCCAGTTACCAGCTTGTGCCGTTCCACGAGGAGTCAAAGCACCACGCTCAAGGTCATTCATCGCGCTAGAAATTGCGTTCGAGGAGGACAAACGCGCGCTGGTCGAAGGTGCGAGTGCGCCACCGGCCGGCACTGTTCCAAATTGAGAAGTAGCAGCACGTGATGCGAAGCCACCCATCGAACTTGCGATAGAGGTCGCGGAAGTTGCCATGCGGCCAAGACCAGCCAAAGTGCCACCGGTCGTTAGTGCGCCACCGGCAATGGCCAAATCCTTGGAGTGCGATGATGTCGAGAAGGGGTTGTAATCAGGCTTCCAACGAGGATCATCCGCATCGGTAACAGGTGCGGGAATATGCCCGCCAGCGGGACCATCAGCGGTCATGTAGCCACCAACTGGCATAGTCGTGACGTCAACACCTGCCAGAACGGAAGATGAAGGGGAAACAGAAGGAAGGACCTCAAGCCCGGCAATTGGGCCTCCCGAACCCGCAGAGCCGACACCAGCGCCGCCGCCGGCGGCATATTGAGTGCCACCACGACTGCCGGCAGCGGTAGCTCCGGAAGAAGAGCCTCCACCACCCTTCGAATCGCCATCCCCATTGCTGGGGACCTCGGCGAACCCTGCAGCAGCACTGCTCACTTCACCATTCATGGCGTCAAGGGCTGCTTTTGCCTTAGCTTCCCTTTGGGCATTGCGCTGAGCGATCATATTCTGGATGTACTCATTTTGAAGCGCAGCTTCATTTGGCTGCCCTTGGAATATCACTTGCGCGGCAGCCTGGTCTGAGGGATGCGAAAGTTGTGTGCTGAGAGTCCCTTGAACAGACTTAGCTTCTTGCATAGCTTGACGAGCCTGAGTATGGGCGGTTTCCATGGTCCCGACTCGACCCTCCAAGTTGGCGATCGAGGCCTCGAAATCGCTGACTCTTGATGTCATTGCCGCATGTGTTGCACCTTCAACGCCGGTGTTTCCAGAGAAGCTTGCGCATGCGGTCTTTAGAGAAGCCAGCTGAGCTTTCAAGTCATCCAGAAGCGATGCATCTTGGTCTGAATAGTCAAGGCGAGCAACTTTGGTGAGTCGATCATAGTTCTCTGTGGAGAGTGAGGCTGCCATAAGAGGTCTTTCTTCAATCCTAGGTATTACTGAGAAGCGTCTCGATATTCGATGTCGCTATCAGTCTCGTCCAAAGCCGTAAGGGGAGTTCCAGTTGGGAAGTCCCGAAGTGGGTTTGCGTGGTGTTGGGCTGCCCAAACCGAGGAGGTCCTCCAACGTCTCAGAACCCTGCCCAGTAGCACCCAAGAATGTTGGAGGAAGTTGAAGTTGCGGAGTTGAGGAGGATGCGTTGTTAGCAGCAACTGGGCCAGGCTGTTGGGCACCTCCTTCTGCCGAAGTCCGAGCAACCCAACCCGGTAGGGGTGCGCCCCCGACAAGATCTGATGCCTGAGTTAGTGCTGCTTCCCTTGCGGCGGCGACCATCTTCTCAGATGTCTTTGGAGATAGCGCTTTATCCCTTTCCTTCTCGGCCTGGGCTAGGGACTTCTCGCGCGCCTCAAGCGATGCATTCTCTAAGGCCTGAGTCGCATTGATACCGTTTTGCTCATTTTCGCCCATCAGCGCTTGGGTCTTAGCGGCAGCGCTCAGGAAAGCAATGACCTCTGCATTTAGAGAGGTAATTGCGTCCTGGATTTCTTGAAGGGCAGTCGTATATTGCTGTCGAGCTGCGACGGGGCCTGACTCTTCGCCCCACTTGCCTGCTGTTTGAGCTGATGTCAGCGATGCAACCTTAGAGGTCGCCTTTCCCGCGAATTCGCCACGCGAGCTGTCTAGAGCTGATTGTGCGGCAGCGAATGTATCGTTAGTAACGCCAATTTCTCCGCTCATGCCGTCTCTCTTTCCGCCTCTTGTCCGTCAAAAACAGACAAAAACTACCTGCTCGTACATATTGAAAATACAAGATCGTTTTCAAAGGTGCACGAGCCCTTCAATATATGGGATTATTTTCGCGTAAAAGAGAACGTACGTCAAAGGTGGTTGAGCTGTGGATCTTCCTTTGTGTGGAACTGTGATCCGCACCCAGTGGGGTGCGACCAGTGACATCGGTCCTGTTCGCTCATCAAACCAAGACTCTTGGCTTGCTCAAGACCCCCTCTTCGCAGTTGCTGACGGGATGGGTGGGAACGCAGAAGGGGAACTGGCCTCGACAACCGCTCTTGAAGTGCTCTCTAACGCCCTCAGTCCCGAGGCCTTAGACGCAATTGACCCGAACCCGGCCGAGTTGGTCGGCGCGATCCGCGCGGCCGCAGAGGCAGTAGCCTCGTTAGGGGAGAAGGGGGACCCGGCTGCCCCGGGAACTACGCTGTGCGGAACCCTGACCATCGACCAAGACGGTCCGCAGTGGCTGACCTTTAATATTGGCGATTCTCGCGCCTATCTCATTGCCGGCGGAAGCATTCTTCAGTTGACGACCGACCATTCCGCGGTTCAAGAGGCTAAAGAATTTGCCAAGCGGACCGGTGCCGAACTGGTTCTTCCCCCCTCGAATGTCATTACTCGTGCGCTCGGTGCAGCGATGCCGGAACTTCCCCAGGCTGACTACGTCTTGACCCCAATGCGAGAGGGTGATGTTGTCGTCCTGTGCTCGGATGGTGTTCACGGCGCACTTTCAGAACAAGACCTCATCGATATCGCCAGCCAGGATGTATCTGCGCAAGAAATTGCCAACGCCCTGGTTGACCAAGCGATCGAGGGCGGTACACGTGATAACGCAACTGCTCTTGTTATCCGTGCACAATCGGTTGTGGGAAGCCGCTACGATGGGGACATACGCGCGAGCGTGCGTCCACGTATCCCAGTGCGACCCCTTCCGGTCACAACGGCGCGCCGCGCCCGATAGAGAAAAGAGTTTTCGAATGCTGCAATTGGGCCGCCATGCAGTTCGCGGTAACGGTGGGTTCATCGTCGCCGGCCCCCTGGGCTTTGCCCTGGTCCCTGCTGACCTGGCTGACTCCGCACAGCGCGTTGTCACCGATGCCAACGAAGATCTGACAACCTGGGTGAATTCCGCTACAGCCAGCGGTTTGCCTTTCGCGCACATGGACCTGCGCGGCCCCGTTCCGCTTCTTTCCTTGGGTGGTAGCGCGAATGTTCGCGCAATTGCTCCCGGCTATGACACCCCCTTCACCTGGGGCGGCCCGCTATCGATGTGGGAATTTGTTCCCGGCGAGTGGACGCTTATGGATATCGCATTGAGCGAGTTCGACGATGCTCAGCCGTGGGCACATTTTGCGACCTCTGAGGCCGAGGCTACTCAGGTTCGTATTGGCTACCCCGTCGAGCCCGAACTTCCCTCTGCCCCCGCGCTGGTGGAAGAAGAGAAGCCCGCTCAGGTCCAGGAACAGCACGCTGAGGATGCCCCCTCCGCTGAAGAATCCGCGACCGAAACTGAGCCCGAGGCCTCGCACACGGTGTGGGGAGAGGCCACGGAAGAACCCCAGCAGCAGGAGGAAGCTGCAGAGCCTCAGGCCGCGGAAGAACCCGCGCCGAAGTATCTGTGGGCACCCGAGCCGGAGACGGAAGCAAGCGCCCCAGAGGAAACTCCGGATATTTATGCTGCGGGTGCTCAAGTTGCCGCGGCTCAGGCAGCAGTGACGCCCACCGCCGCTCCCGTTTACACCAGCCCCGAGGCCTTGGAAGAAACCATCACCTCTGAGGCCTTTGCGGCAATGCAGCAGGCAGCTTCGCAAGATGCGCCGCAGGACAACGTTGAGTCGCAGGCTAGCGTCGAATTGGACGTTCTCTCAGGCGAGCAAAACTTTGAGCCCAGTGCTTTCGTTGAAGAAGAAGCTTCCATTGAAGTTCCCGCCGACGAACCCGCAGAGGTAGAGGCACAGGCCGTGCAAGAACCGGTCGAGCAGGAAAGCCAGCCCGAAGCTGAAGAGGTCGCCTCGGCCTCGGAAATCGAAGAAACCCCGGCGTATGGGGAAACCCCGGCTGAGGATACTCCGGCAGCAGGTGCGGTCCCCGCTTTTGAAGTCGATAACTCCGATAGCGGCGCAACGGTGCTGCGACGCGTGACCGATGACTCGCAGCACGCGCAGGCCGGCTACCTGGTTTATGCAGGCGCGGCTCCCGTTGAACTCACTCACGACGTCATCTTGGGACGCGACCCCAATGCTCGCGTCCTGACGGGACGCCCCTCGGCAACTGTCATGCGTGTGCCCAGTCCGGCAAACGAGATCTCGCGCTCGCATGCAGCCGTCATTCCCAGCGGTTTTGGTTCCTGGATGCTGATGGATCTGGGAAGCGCAAACGGAACCCTGCTGCGCAGCTCGAATGGCAATGTTCAGGAAGTTCCTCCGCGCGTTACCGTGCCACTGAGCGACGGCGACGTTATTGATCTGGGAGAAAACGTCCTGGTCGAATTTATTGTTCGATAAAACAGTGACCATATGGTGAACGGGCCACCCGCGTAATCTCGCGGCGTGGCCCGCATCATTTGGCCAGTACTTTTCCATTGGTTAGTATGTCAATACACAGGGTCCCGATGACGGGTACCCCCCGAAACAACGGAAGTTGAGGGACCAGATGGTCAAGTATGTATACGACTTCTCCGAGGGCGACAAGTCAATGAAAGACTTGCTCGGAGGTAAGGGTGCGAACCTGGCAGAGATGACGAAGCTCGGTCTGCCTGTTCCTCCCGGATTCACAATTACCACCGAAGCATGCCGCGTCTACCTGCACGACGGCAAAGCCCCTGAAAGTCTTGATACTGAAGTGACCGTCGCACTTCGCAAGGTCGAAGAAGAAATGGGTCGCAAGCTGGGCGACCCCAAGAATCCGCTGCTTGTCTCGGTTCGTTCGGGTGCAAAGTTCTCCATGCCCGGCATGATGGAAACCGTCCTCAACATCGGCCTCAACGACGAATCCGTCCACGGTCTTGCTGCTGTCAGCGGCAACGAGCGTTTTGCATGGGACTCCTACCGTCGACTGGTCCAGATGTTCGGCAAGACCGTTCTGGATATCGAGGGCGATCTCTTCTCTGACGCTCTGGACAACTTGAAGAAGGAACGCGGCGTCAAGGGCGATACCGAGCTCACCGCCGAGGATCTCAAGGGCCTGGTCGATATCTTTAAGACCATCGTCTACGAGCAGACCGGTGAAGAATTCCCGCAGGATCCTCGCGCCCAGATGGACATGGCTATCGAGGCCGTTTTCCGTTCTTGGAACACCGAGCGTGCCCGCATCTACCGTCGCCGTGAGCGCATCCCCCATGACCTGGGCACTGCAGTCAACATCTGCACCATGGTGTTTGGCAACATGGGCGAAAACTCCGGCACCGGCGTGTGCTTCACCCGCGACCCCTCTACCGGCCACTCTGGTGTGTACGGTGACTACCTTGAGAACGCTCAGGGTGAAGACGTCGTTGCAGGTATCCGCAACACCCTGTCCCTGGCTGATCTTGAGAACATCAACAAGCCGGTCTACGACGAGCTGCGCGGAATCATGCACAAGCTTGAAACCCACTACCGCGACCTTTGCGATATCGAGTTCACCATCGAGCGCGGCAAGCTGTGGATGCTCCAGACCCGTGTTGGCAAGCGCACCGCTGCCGCCGCCTTCCGCGTTGCCGTCCAGCTGGTCGATGAAAAGCTCATCACCCGCGACGAGGCCCTGGGCCGCGTGACCGGTGATCAGCTCACCCAGCTGATGTTCCCGCAGTTCGATGCATCTGCATCCAAGGAACTCATTGCTCGCGGTATGGCTGCCTCCCCGGGTGCAGCTGTTGGCCGCATCGTCTTCAATAACGCTCAGGCCGAGGCCTCGGCAGCAGCAGGCGTCAAGTGCGTGCTGGTCCGCCGTGAGACCAACCCCGACGATCTGCCCGGCATGGTTGCAGCCGAGGGCGTTCTGACCGCCCGTGGTGGTAAGACCTCGCACGCCGCAGTTGTTGCGCGCGGCATGGGTAAGACCTGTGTCTGCGGCGCTGAAGCTCTTGAGATCGACGCCGAGGCCGGAACCGTCACCGTCGCAGGTCGCGTCCTGACCGGCGAAGACACCATCGCAATCGACGGCCAGACCGGTGAGATCTTCCTGGGCGAGGTCCCCGTGACCGACTCCCCGGT
>CAKAPY010000074.1 GCA_916719935.1 uncultured Actinomyces sp.
GGCAACGCTGCGACCATGATGTGCAGCTGCATTGATAACCTGCTGGACACGGTGAACATGCGAAGCAAAAGAAGCGACAATAATCTGACCTGTAGCCTCAGAAAAAACTTGATCCAAGACCGGGCCGATCTCGCGTTCTGGGGTAACGAAGCCGGGCACTTCGGCATTCGTTGAGTCCACCATGAACAAGTCCACGCCTTCTTCACCAAAACGCGCGAAGGAACGAAGGTCTGTCAAGCGGTGGTCAAGAGGCAGCTGGTCCATCTTGAAATCGCCAGTGATCAGGACTTTACCCGCGGGGGTGCGAACGAAAACAGCAAGTGCGTCTGGAATCGAGTGGGTAACCGCAACGAACTCACAATCGAAGGGACCAATTGCTTGGCGGTCTCCTTCTTCGACAACATGAAGGTTTTCGGCAGAAAGTCGGTGTTCACGAAGCTTGGGCTCAACAAAAGCTAAAGTCAGGTCGGAACCATAGATCGGAATATCTTCGCGGAGTTTGAGCAGATACGGGACCGCGCCGATGTGGTCTTCATGCCCATGAGTCAAAACCATGCCGACAATGTCGTCAAGACGGTCTTCAATCCACGAAAAATCGGGCAGAATCAGGTCGACTCCAGGCTGAGATTCTTCAGGGAAAAGAACGCCGCAGTCGACAACCAGGAGTTTGCCATCAAATTCCAAAACATTCATATTGCGGCCGACCTCGCCCAGGCCACCCAGCGGGACAATCCTGAGATTCCCCTTCTTCAGAGGCGCAGGTTCAGGCAGGTTGTCGTAAAGAGGCATCATGCAATAAGTGTGCCACGTCTAGCCTTGAGAGGCCTGATGTGACCGCTTTAAGAACGCAATGCCCACCACAGGTGTTCATCCCGAGCCGCAGGAATTTCCGAGTCGAAAACAAAGTGACGACGCATCCCCGCGGGAGAAAACCCGCATCCTTGGATGAAGCGAATAGTTAGCGTATCTTCTGGCGCAACCCACAACCGCATTGACTCCGGGTGGAGGGTATCCACAAGAGCTGCTAGCAGACGCGATGCATGTCCGATACGCCTAAAACTACGGTGCACGTAGAGACTGCTGATTTCTTGCCCCTCTGGAATGACGCGTCCTGACGGCTGCTCAAGTTCCAGAGCGGGGACATGCGAATATGCGATGAAACCAACGGGAGTCTGTTCTTCAAGAGCAACCAAGGTCTGCCCCTGCGTTGGCCTGTTTCCAGCAAGAGTTTCTTCCCACATCTGACGTGTCTGCGTCAGAACCTGTGCGCGAAGCGGATGCGCTGCAGGTAGCGCACAGGCATTGAAGACTTCAGTGAAAAATTCTTGAGCCATTGCAGCAATGGCAGCAGCATCACTGGAAGTTGCTGGGCGAACGCTTCGTTTTGTCACGCACGGTCCTCCGGCACCACTTCAGCAGTAAAGACGCATCGTCCTGCAAGCTCCTGCGCAAGGGCACGAACGTCTTCAGCTTGGACCGCTTCGATTCGAGCAAGCGCAGCATCAACACTGAAGTAACGACCACTCAGCTCAGCGCGGCCCAAGCGGGACATGCGAGAAAGCGTATCTTCCAACCCCAGTGCCATACCTCCGCGCAGCTGCCCGCGAACGCGAGCAAGCTCGTCTTCGCGCGGGCCAGTTGCGGCCAGCTTTTCAAGCTCCGCCTGCATGAGCTTTTCAACTTCGGAAGCTCGTTCTGGTGCTGTCCCGGCATACATTCCCCAGGCTCCGGTATCTGAATAAGGGGAATCAAAGGCATATGTCGTGTAGGCCAAGCCACGCTTCTCGCGGATCTCTTGGAAGAGTCGCGAAGACATCGAGCCGCCCAGAATAGAAAGCAAAACCGACATCACGGGACGTCGATCGTCACCGGCACGCATCGACGGGCCACCAACAATGACATGTGATTGTTCAATATGACGGTGGCGCGTTGAACGTACTGGTTCACAAGCTGACGACCACGATCCCTGCGTCGAACGCCTCGGACGCGGAACTCGCTGTTCCTCTAATTCTTTTGCCCATGTACGATGCAAGGAGGACTGCACTTGCTCGACAAGTTCATCGTGGTTCACGTCCCCTGCTGCGGCAACAATCAGCGAGGAAGGCGCATAAACCCGGCGATAGTAGTCCCACACATGGTCCCGTTCAACGGCGCGAATCGTTTGGACGCTTCCACCAACCGGACGTCCCAAAGAGTTATCGCCAAACACTGCCAATTGGAAAGCCTCGTGGACAACCTCGAGAGGATTGTCTTCTGACATCGCGAGCTCATCGAGGATGACCCCACGTTCGATCTCAAACTCTTCTGGATCGATAAGGGAGGCAGAAATCATGTCTCCCAATACTTCAACGGCCATTGGTGCGTCTTCGCTCAGCACGCGCGCCCAATAGTTTGTGTGTTCTTTTCCGGTTTCGGCATTGGACTCACCGCCAACCGCATCAAATGCTTCGGCGATATCAAAGGCGCTTCTCTGCGCGGTTCCTTTGAAGAGGAGGTGTTCAAGGAAGTGGGTCGATCCGGCACTCACCTCATCCTCGTCCCGCGAACCAGCCCCAACCCACCAGCTCAGTGCCAGTGAACGTGTTGCCGGCACCTTTTGAGTAATGATCCGAAGGCCATTAGACAGAACGCTTCGTTGAACAAGCGCCCCCGAGTCCTCCCATTCTTCAACGCCATGCGTTGTTTCCAGTGAAAGCTGGCGGAAACCCTCAGTTGTCATTAATGTGTCTCTTTTTCCGTTGCCGAGGACGTGCTTGCCTGTTGTCCTTCTGTGCCCTCAGCGGCGGAGGCAGTCTTGCCTGCAGCGGGGGAAGCCATTCCACCGGAAGCTGGAGTCTTTGCTGAGGCGGAAGTTGTGGCCTCGTGAGAAGAAGTGGAGCTTGCCGAAGAGGACTTCTTCTGAGTCGAAGAGGGAGCAGTTGGGTGCGTCGCCTGATGCAGAGCGCGTGCTTCCTCAGCCGTTCGAGGAATTCCACCGGTCAAGCCAACGATGAGGAGAATAAGGCTGACGATCGCTTGAACTGCGAAGAAACAAGCCATCCAGCGCAGGCCAACTTCCATTCCTTGGAAGGAGGAGACCATAGCCGTCAGGTAGCTGAACACTCCGGCCACAGCACTGACGAAAAGACTCCACGAATAGAAAACGCGAGCCGAAGTGCGGGTCACCAGTCGCGCGATCGCAGCAATCATACAGGTCGCAAGTGCTGGAGCAGCAACGATGATCAAGGCGCTGAGAGAGACCGAGGCAATTCGACCTGGTTCCGAACGATCAAGACTTGAGAATGTGCTGACGATCAGCCACGCCAGAATATCCAGAACCAAAAGTACTGCGCAGACAATTGCGTCTGTCAAACGTCGAAGCATTCTTCCTCCTCGCTCCAAGTATTCACAGCTTAATATGTGAACTTTGCACCCGCAGTGTGATTGATCCACAGGATGCACGAGACCCGGCGTGTTTCCACAGATTCTGCTCCTTTGACTGGAAAGAAGGGCGGTCGCGGCACAGTAAAGGCCACAGGAGAGGAGGCTTTTATGGCCACGACACCGACGATTTCCGACGTTGCGCGTTTAGCTGGAGTATCTGTCGGAACCGTTTCGCACGTCCTCAGAGGAAAGGTCAAAGTCAGCGAGCACTTAACCCAGCGAGTTCACCAGGCGGCTAGGGCATTGGGATATGCCGTCGACCCTTCTGCTCAAGCACTTCGCTTGGGCTATCAAAACATCGTTGGTGTCGGCCTCTTAGGCGCGCGCAAAGAAGTGGAACACGCTGCCTGTTCTTTCCTTCTCCCTTTTGCCCAGGAACTCGGGCAAAACGGCATGGAAGCATTGCTCCTCTCCCCCGCTCATGATTCCGTCAAAGACCTGTGCGTAGAAGATTTCACAGAGCTTGTCATGCGCGCGAAACGATCACACCTACATTCTCTCCTCATATGTCGAAGTGCTCATTCTTCCTCCTGTACATACATCGACACCGAAGCACATGCGGCGCGGACGGATACAGATACCGATAGGCATCGATTGTTTCCGATAGGTCAAAGCATCCCAGTACCTCGGGCTCTTCCTATATTCGAGGTTCATCTGAATCCTCTTGGTACCCGAAGACTCGATGGAGAGCGAAGGACGGTATCAATTGAATGGCGTCCGCTACGCGCAGGCAGCGCTTCCACAGAGGAGCATTCCCGCACCCGTGGAGATATCGCCGATTGCATTGCGGCAATCATGAATTCAAGAGACGAAACACAAGTGGTGGGCTGAAAGCAAACTATTTCAACCCACCACTTCAAGAAGAAGCTCTTAGCCTTCCCGGAACATGATTCCGAAACCGCTCCTGGGATAGTGCCACTTCAGAACACCTTCAGGGGCAACGGCCAGGCAGGTACCGCACTCTAGACATGCGGCATATTCCACCCCGACGCTCCCATCCTCTTCTACCGAGTACACATGTGCTGGGCAGATTCGTTCCAAGAGCTTGCCAGCACCGGTAGCACGAGCGCGCTCCTGGTCGACCTCGATATGAGATTCTTCCTCGTCAAGGTTGTAAGTGTTACGCGAAAGACGCGCGGGAACACTCTCGATTTTCAATGTGCTCATTGTTCCTCCTGCCTCACAATGCCTTGATACCGGCCAAGCCGTCACTGATGAGATCACGCAAACGCAGGCCAGAAGCCTTGAACGCATCCATCGCGACCTTCATGATGTGGCGACGCGGGCGAAGATCATGGTTGAAGACTCCGTAGAACACCTCTGCAGCAAGGCGTCCATAGTCCTTGTACATACGAGGACGCTCAAGGAAAGCAGGAGCCTTAGCGTAGGTCTGCATGTCCTGCCCGACGAAGGAAGATTTCAACTCACTGAGGTAACGATCCATCGCTGCCTGAGAGAAATCACCGGATTCAAGAGCAGCATGAACCGCCGTTGAAGCCGCGAGCGCAGAACCCGCAGCAAGATCCATCCCTCGAATGGTCAAACCAGTGTTAAGAGTGAATCCAGCTGCATCACCAATAATCACCAAACCAGGACGGGTGAGATCGTGGGTCACCATCTGAGGCCCATCTTCGATGGTCAGGTGGCACCCATACTCAAGCAATTCGCCGTCTTCAAGAAGAGGAGCAATTGCCGGATGAGTGAGCAGGTGATCATGGACATCCGAAGAGGACAAGCCCGATGCTTCCAAATCATCCAGACGCATGACAACACCAATAGAGACGGAATCTTTATTGGTGTACATGAAAGCTCCACCCGCAACGCCCTGCGTCGCATCCCCAACCATGGCGTAGGCTGCACCGCAGTTATCGCGCACATTGAAGCGATCTTCAAGGAGCTTCTCGGGAAGAGCGATCACCGACTTCACACCCACTGCAAGGTGTTTCTTCGGCTCTTTAGCGCGGATTCCCGCCTGCTGGGCAATGAAAGAGTTCACCCCATCTGCGGCAACCACGACGTGGGAGCGCAGCTCATCTTCCCCGGCACGAACACCAACAACCTGTCCGTTTTCGATGATGAGCGAGTCAACCTTCACACCCGGCATCACGGTGACACCGGCTTCCTCACACTTCTCGCTCAGCCACAAATCAAGCTTTGCACGCAACACTGTGACTGCATTGGCGGGCTCAGCAAGACGCTGATCCCAGTAGTCAATGTTGACCGCAGAGTTTTCATTGAGCAGGCTGACGATATTACGCGTGATTCGGCGTTCTACAGGAGCTTCATGAATGAAGTCCGGGAAGACCTGTTCCATTACTCGGCAGTAGAAAACACCACCCGAGAGATTCTTGGAACCGGGTTCCATCGCACGATCAATGAGAAGGACCTCGTGTCCTTGTCCCGCAAGAGTGTAGGCGGCAACACAACCGGCTATACCTCCACCGATGACGATGACCTCGAAATCAACCTCTACTTCTTCAGACATACTCTTCCTCAGGAAAGTGCTGCGGTGATCGCAGGCAGGAGATCATAGAGGTCGCCCACGATTCCGTAGTCAGCAACCTCAAAGATCGGGGCATTGGCATCACTATTGACGGCAACGACGACCTTCGAATCGGACATGCCCGAGGTGTGCTGAACCTGACCGGAAATGCCGGCGGCAAGGTACAGGTCCGGAGCAACGTGCATGCCGGAAACACCAACATAGCGGTCCTTGGACAGCCACGCGGTTCCTTCAGCCAAAGGACGGGAGCAAGCCAGCTCGGCGCCCAGTGCTGCGGCCAGGTCGCGGGCAATCTGCAGATCTTCCTCGGCCTTGAAGCCACGACCGGCTGCGACAATGCGACGTGCGGCAGCAAGGTTAGCGGGGCCCGAACCAGCGGGCTCCACAGCGCTCACGCTTGCCTCGTAGTGTTCTTCCGAACCGGCCTCGGGCGCAACTTCTGCACCCTCAACGGGGGCTCCACCTTCGAGGACGACAACAGCACCACCGGGGAAGGAAATGCTTTCCTGTGTCAGGCCACCAAAACGCGAAAGTTCGGCCTCGCCAGCGGAAACGCGGAGCGCACCGTTGATGAGGGGAAGGCCAAGGCGCGCGGCAACAGCACCGGCGAGGACACGCTCAACGGGACGGTTCGCGGCAAAGATAATATCTGCGCCAGCGCCTTCCAGCACAGCATTCGCTGCGGGGGCAAAAGCCTCAAGAGGCGCTTTGCTTCCACGACCGATGGTCACAAC
>CAKAPY010000075.1 GCA_916719935.1 uncultured Actinomyces sp.
CGATTCATCCCGAGCATCGAACGCTTGAGCTTTTGCGGGAAGAAACGCGGCGCAACCTCCGCCCAATCAGAAACTCCAGACCATAGCCACTCTTTGAAGTCCGAGCCGATAATGATCTCGGTACCTGTCCACCCGTGAAGGGCAAGCTCCTCCCGATAGCCGGGAGTTTCCCCGCGAGCCCCGAAGCGATTCCAAAAATCAAGGCAGCGTTCCACGGCGTGCTCGGGTGATTCATTGACCGGGTACATCGCTGAATAGCGAGCGACCGACGTTGTAAGAATACCGGGATGCTTATTGGGATCTCGGCGTTTAATGAAACCCATCGTTCACTCCTTTGCTGGGGGCACTGGGTCAATCATGCCGTGAAAGATTCTCAATTCAAAAACGCTATGATCCATTCATGAGTCTTACAGCAGTCTTAGTCATCGCAGCCGTCATTCTCTTTGGCGTGATCGGTGCGGTTGTCCAATTGTGGCCGTCTTCCCCCTTCGTTGGCGGCGCGATTTTGGTGTGGGCATGGATGACCGGAACGCGTAGCGCGTGGATTATTTTTGCTATTTCCGCTGCCATCTTGATTCTGGGAACAATCCTGAAATACATCATCCCTGCCCGAGGAATGACTAAGGCAGGAATTCCCCAATCCACCCTGGTGTGGGGAGGAGTCGGCGGTTTTGTCGGTTGGTTTATTGGCCTGCCCCTTGGGCTGATTTTGGGCATGATTGCTGCCATCTTCATTGTGGAATATTTGCGCAACCAGGACACTCAAAAGGCGTGGAAGGCCACGGTTGTTGCACTCAAGGCTTTTGGTTGGACCATCGCGATTGAATTGATTGCCGCTCTGAGCGCCGCGACATTGTGGGTTGTTGGCCTGCTCCTCCAGAGTCCCGCTGCGGCCTAAGCAGCAACTGGGAATAGTGAGGATGCCCCGAGGGTGCTACTCAGCGGCCTCGCCCGTAAGGTCCCTCTCACCTCGCGTGATCCTCGGCTAAACTTGAATCCGTTGCGCCCTGCGCACGCAACAACTTCATACCCGCAATGCATTGAAAAACGGAGAAAACATGCCCGCCGTCATCGTTCTCGGCGCCCAATGGGGCGACGAAGGCAAGGGAAAAGCTACCGACCAGCTGGGACAACACACCGATTACGTCGTTAAGTTCAACGGCGGTAACAATGCGGGTCACACGGTTGTTATCGACGGTGAAAAGTATGCGCTTCACTTACTTCCCGCGGGAATTCTCTCCGAGGGCGTCACACCGATCATTGGCAATGGCGTCGTCGTCGACCTCGATGTTCTTTTCGAGGAACTTGCCGAGATCTCAGGTCGCGGCGTGGACTGTTCGCGACTGCTCATTTCAGCGAATGCACACATCATTCCCGCGTATAACCGCCTGATGGATCAGGCGAATGAGCGTGCTCGCGGCAACAATCAGATCGGCACGACAGGTCGCGGTATTGGCCCGACCTATGCCGATAAGATGAACCGCATTGGCATCCGTATTCAGGATCTCTTCCACCCCGAGACCCTTCGCGCCAAGGTTGAAGCCGCTCTGGCTCCGAAGAACACGATTTTCGAGGCCGTGGGCCTGCCCACCCTGGACCCCGTCGAAGTGACCGAGCACCTTCTGTCTTTCGCAGACCGTATCGAGCCGATGATGTGCGATGTCTCCTTGGTCGTCAATGATGCACTCGACCGCGGCGAAACCGTTCTTTTCGAAGGCGGTCAGGCGACCATGCTCGATATCGACCACGGAACCTACCCCTTCGTTACCTCCTCCAACCCGACTGCTGGCGGTGCGCTCGCGGGTGCAGGTGTTGGCCCGACTCGCATTGATTGCGTTGTTGGCGTGGCGAAGGCCTACACGACACGCGTGGGTGAGGGGCCCTTCCCGACCGAGCTTGATGATGAAGTTGGCGAGGATTTGCGCACCCGCGGTGGTGAGTTCGGTGTGACCACCGGCCGTCCGCGCCGTACCGGCTGGTTTGATGCCGTTGTCGTGCGCTATGCAGCACGCGTGAATGGTTTGACCGACCTGTGCCTGACCAAACTGGATGTCCTCACCGGGTACAAGGAAATTCCCGTGTGCGTGGGATATGAACTTGACGGCATTGTCGTCGATGAAATGCCACCGGATCAGGTTGATTTCGCCCGCGCTGTTCCCGTTTACGAAATGGTCCCAGGCTGGAGTGAAGACATCACCGGATGCCGGAGTTTCGATGAGCTTCCCGAGGCCGCGCAGGCGTACATCCTGCGTCTTGAGGAGCTCGTGGGCTGCCGAATTTCCTCCATCGGGGTTGGCCCTGGCCGCGAGGCGACCATTATCCGTTTCCCGCTGCTGGGGGAGTAACCCTCTGCTGAGCGGTTGATTTTTCGAGGCCGGCGCCGCGCTCCCACAGTGTGGGGTGCGGCGTTGGTGCATTTTGGGCAATAAAAAAGCGCGCACCGAGCCGAAAGCGCCTGTCGGCGCGAAGGCCGCTCGTAGCGGCAGAGGTTGGAGCCCGGGGCTTAACAACTCGGTACGCACCACCGAGCATAGAACACAGCACTGGTCGACGCATTCCGTGCCGCTGAGGCCTCGATAGCAGCCATGTGGGACCATAGAGGAATGGAGCATCTTGAGCCTTCCCCTGCAAAACTGCCCTCGCGCCGCGAGCGCCAACGGCAACGCGCTGCAGCACAAGCGCAGGAAAGCGCTCAAAGTACGGGTGAAAAGCAGCTATCTGCAGGTCGCCACTCACATGAGCAAGATGCGTCTCATCGGAGGGCAGCACATGAAGCTAAGGAATATGACCCCGCGCGTGAGCATGTGAGTACTCACACGGGGATTATTCGCATCCGACATGGAGTTCGACACGCTCCAGACACCACGCGCGTG
This sequence comes from uncultured Actinomyces sp., assembly GCA_916719935.1. Lineage (GTDB taxonomy): Bacteria > Actinomycetota > Actinomycetes > Actinomycetales > Actinomycetaceae > Pauljensenia. The sequence continues at coordinate 2,874 of CAKAPY010000075.1, forward strand.
CCCTATGCGATGAGTGAGAGTGAATCAATTAACCCCGCTCTACGTCGAGGGCTTCATACCTCCGCACTCACTGTTGCAGCTCTTTCGCTGGCAACTTTTATCCTGTGGTTCACTCCGTGGGAATCATGGGCCTGCTCGTTAGTCGTCGCGCTGGCTTCGTGCTTGCTTGCCGCAGGCTGGCCCTCTCTGACGAATACGAAGGTCACGGTTCCGGCCCAAGTTACCGTTGGCCTCGCCGGCTGCATTGCAGCCTTGGTTGTGACGATCAGCGCTGACTTGATGGCGGCCACTGCGGTCATGGGCTTGGGGACGGTTGCGGTTGTCGCGGTGGAAGTCTTCACCGCCTCGACGCCGCGCGATTACTCTTCCAGCGGTCACGGTTCTTGGGCGACACGCTCAACAACGGCCTCGTTAATGAGCTCGCTTACTGCGCTGCTTGTCGTGGTTTCGGGATCCTCGTGGGTGACGCTTGCATCTTCGCAGGGCTGGAGGATTGCGGTTCCCATCGCCTGTGTCATTGTTTCGTGTACCGTGTGGGGCGACCAGATTGGAGCGGGTTTCCGTTCGCAATCCCTAGGCGCTTTGGGTGCGGCGCTGCTTTCTGGAGTGATCGCCTCGGTAGCGGTGTGGAAACTGGGTCAAAGCGCGGATCTCAGTCCGATCGTTCTACCCGGGCTTGCGGCCTATTCGGGACTGACAACCGCTGTTGCAATTCTGGGTATTTTCACGGGGATTGCTGTCGCCTTGGTCGTGATTGTTCTGGATGGTTTGATGGGCGATACCGAGTGGGCACGGCCGACAATTGGTGCGATTGCACGGGGGAGCGCGAAGTTCCTCATGGCCTCGCTACCGGTGTACATCATGTTCCGAATTGGTGGAATTTAATCGATAAGGCAAGACGGTTCCTCCGCTGTCGGCAAATTCAGTTCGCAGATGGGGGTGTAGCCGCTTAGGCTGGAGTCATGTTCTCCATTCCAGAAAACCTGCCCCTAGAAATCGCTCCTTTGGCTTGGATGCTTGGCCCGTGGAAGGGCTGGGGAATGCTCAGCACCGACGAAGGTGATGACCAGCCGATTTATGAAGAGGCAGAAGGCACGATCTGCGGAAAGCAGATGAAGCTCGTCACGCGCATCTACTCTGCAACTGCCCGCGAAAGTATCGATCCGATTTGGGATGCGGCTCGCGGTATTGCGGTGCTGGAAGTCGGTGAACTCATGCGTGAGGAAACTTTGTACGTCTCATTGCTTCCCGGTTCCGGCGTGCTGCCCGAACCCGGTCACTATGAAACCCGTGAAATGGTCGCGCAGGGTGCTCAAAGTGATGGTTACAGCGCTCGTTGGGTTGGTCGTTCAATGGGACCGCGCATTCAGATGGAGACTGATCTGCTGATTCGTGATCCAGAGGCCGCGGATTTTGAACGTTTTTCGCGTATGTATGGCTTGGTTGCGGGCGAAATGCTCTGGGCGAATGAGCGCCAGGGAGATGACCATGAAAGTCATGTTGAGCTTTCTGGACGACTCATGCGCGTCGATGAGATCGAGGAAACTGAGCAGAAGGATGACGAGTAAGTGACGCAGAGCGAAACGCAGTGGAAGTCTCCACTGGCGACGCTTCCAGGCGCGGTCGCCCTTGAAGACGTAGAAGGCGATGTCACTTTTGGCGTAACTGCTCACTATGGTGATCCCTCTGGGGAACAGTGGGCCCTAGAGGCAGGTCGAGCAATTACCGACCGCTCTGACCTCGCCGTTGTTGAAGTATCAGGTCCCGATCGACTGACCTGGCTGACCTCAATATCTAGCCAGGTTTTGACGGGAATGACTCCCGGAGAATCACGCGAACTGCTGATTATGAACCCCCAGGGGCATATCGAGCACGCATGCGGTGCCATCGATGATGGGGAAATTCTCTACCTCATAACCGAGGCCTCTGACGCCCAGGCGCTTGCTGATTGGCTCAACTCCATGCGTTTTGCGCTTCGTGTCGAAATAACGATTTCGCAGCGCTGGTGGTTGATTGGAAGCATGGGGGACAGTGGGGTATCCCAGTGCGATCAGGTTGCGCTGACATGGAACGATCCTTGGCCGGGAGTCGTCGATGGGGGAGCGGCGTATTACCAGGGGAAACACCCGGGTGAATCTCTTGCCTTCCACATCCACCTTGTTCCACGAGAACAGGCCAACGAATTCTCGCGTGTGTGGAGTGAAGGTGCGCCGAAGCGTCGGGCTGCGGGAATTGCAGCATGGGAAGCAACGCGGATTGCAGCGTGGCGCCCACGTCTGGGCCATGAGACTGACGCGCGCTCGATGCCGGCTGAACTGGACTGGTTGCGTACTGCGGTCCACACGAATAAGGGATGTTACCGAGGACAAGAAGCTGTTGCTCGGATCTTGAACCTGGGGCGTCCTGCAAGGCGCTTGGTCTTCCTGCAATTGGATGGTTCCAGGGGAGATCTTCCAAATTCGGGACAATTCATCGAAGTAGGTGGACGCCGCGTGGGCGTGGTGACATCGGTTGCTCGTCATGCCGATATGGGGCCGATTGCTCTTGCTGTGGTTTCACGTGCGCTTTCACCCGATGTCGTTCTGGACTTGGATGGAATTGCAGCAGCGCAAGAACTTATTGTCCCGATCGATGGGAAGTCCTCGGTGTCGCCGAAGGAACGACCGGGCGCTGGATTGCACAATCCAGATCTGCGCAGGCCCGATGTCCCCGCACTCGGTGGCAAATCAATCGGCGGCCGGTAACAGACTGATCAGCGGAATAGTCTGCGGACAGAACATGTTCGTGGACACAACACTTAAGAGCCAAGGAGCACGCTCATGCGTGGAATTTTGCAGCGCGTCACTCGCGCCTCGGTATCGGTTGATGGTGAGACAATCGGCGAATGCCCGGGACCGGGAGCTCTTGTTCTTGTCGGCGTCACTCACGAGGACACCCTCGAGCAGGCAAAAACTCTTGCGCGGAAGATTGCAGAATTGCGGATCTTTGAGGACGAGACATCTATTCAGGATCGCGGCGAAGAAGCCAGTGTCCTCGTTGTTTCGCAATTTACGCTCTATGGAGATGTGCGTAAAGGTCGGCGTCCCTCGTGGTCAAAGGCAGCGCCGGGACCCGTCGCCGAACCTCTGGTCGACGCCGTTGTTGAGGAGCTGCGTACCCGCGGAATCCATGTCGAGACCGGGCGTTTTGGCGCAATGATGTCCGTGGAACTTGTTAATGACGGCCCCTACACCCTAGTTATTGAGGTTTAGAGAATAGGCCAGATGCGCCTCTGGGAAGACGCGGAGTTTCCTTAATGGGCGCTCGCGGAACTCACGTCAACCGATCGCATCTGCCCTTGGTGAACAAACGCGCGCACGGCCTCGCTACCCCGTAGTGTGGGACTCAGTGAAAAGCAGGTCGCGTACGTGAGACTGTGACCTGAACCAAAGGGAGAAACGATGTTTGAACGCTTTACGGACCGAGCCCGACGGGTCGTCGTCCTCGCGCAAGATGAAGCGCGCAGCCTCAATCACAACTACATCGGTACCGAGCATCTTCTGCTTGGTCTGATTACCGAGGGTGAAGGCGTGGCCGCCAAGGCCTTGGAAAGTCTTGACATCAATAAGGATGCGGTTCGCGCAGCAGTCATCGACATTATCGGTGAAGGCGAGAAGCCGGTCGAAGGACACATTCCCTTCACCCCTCGCGCCAAGCGCGTTTTTGAGCTGAGCCTGCGTGAGGCACTGCAGCTCGGCCACAACTACATTGGCACCGAACACCTTCTCCTTGGTCTGCTCA
>CAKAPY010000076.1 GCA_916719935.1 uncultured Actinomyces sp.
AGGTCAATCCGTGAAAATCCGCGATTCCGGACACACTTTTTGACCCTTAACCCGATTGTGGCGCTTTTCTTTTATTGCCGCAATGTGCGTGTGAATACGCGCGTGAATATACGCGTCCTGAATGAATCCAGAGTTCTTCGGAAAAGGGCATCAGAAAATCTGCTTCCCGTATGAAAACGTATGCAGATTACGATTTGGTGAAGCTTTGGGGGAAAAGTCCCTATTTATTGACGAGACTGCCGCAAATGCTCTACTCTTTCCGGTGTGGAAACGTATCCACAACTCCGAACTGTGCATAGACAACATATTGCAACGGAAGGCTCAATGATGCGCGCACGCTACGCTGCTCTCCCCGCCGCACTCCTGGCACTCTCTCTCGCCGCATGCTCTGCCCCCGAAGGCCAGAGCACCCAGGGAGGCTCCGCCTCGGCAGATACCCTGAACATTGCCTGCTCCCAGCAGGAAGATTTCTGCCAGGCGATCGTCTCCGCCTACACCAGGGAAACCGGTCAGAAGGCCACCTACGTTCGCCTGGGTGCCGGCGAAGTCCTCGCCCGCCTCGAAACCAACCCCGGTGAATTCGACGTCTGGTCCGGCGGCCAGGCCGAAAACCACCTCGTCGCCAATGACAAGGGCAAGATCGAAAAGTACGTCTCGAAGAACGCCTCCGCACTGCCCTCGCAGTACAACAACGCCGAAGGCATCTGGTCCGGCTTCTACACCGACTCCATTGCGTTCTGCTCCAACAAGAAGGAACTCGAACGCATCGGCGCACAGGCTCCCACCTCCTGGCAGGACCTGCTCAAGCCCGAATTCAAGGGGCGCATTGCCATGCCGCACCCTGCCACCGCAGGCGTTGGCTACATGGCCATGTACACCGTCGCCACCCTGAACAACGGCGACCAGGAGAAGACCGTTTCCTACTTCAAGGAACTGGTTCCCAACATCATGCAGTTCTCCAAGTCCGCAGCAACCGGTACTGAACAGGCCGGACGCGGTGAAGTGGCCGTTGCCATCGCCCTCGACTCCGACTGCGAAAAGGCCAACAAGGCCGGATATTCCGACCTGGTCACCACCTACCCCTCGGAAGGCACCGGCTACGAAGTGGGCGCAGTCTCCGTCCTCGCGGGTGCACGCAACCCCGAAGGCGCCAAGGCCTACATGGACTGGTTGCTGACCACCAAGGCTCAGGATCTCTACGCGGACGTCCCCTCCTTCGCAGCACCCACCCTGCCCGACGCCAAGGTCGGTCCGAACGTCCCCAAGCAGGACGTCGTGAAGCACGTGGACTGGGATGTACGCAAGGCAGCTGACTCTCGCGCCAACTACATCGGCATCTTCGAAAGCCAGATCGCCGGAGCAAGCTCCGCCAAGTGAGACCACGGGGTGCGCGAGAACCCACTGAGGAACTCGCGCACCCCGTGTGCGTCTCTCCTGCCGTTTTCATTGGAGACAAGCTATGAGCATTCCACAGCTGCGTAAAGGTCGGCAGCTCGACATCCCCGTCGCCCTCATCACCACGGTGACCGTTATCGGGCTGATTCTCCTCCTGGGAATTCCCGTTGCCAAACTCATCGGTATCGGCGTGTCCGAACGCGGGCTGGCAGCTATCACCCAATCCTTCGGCGCCAACGTCGACACCCTGGTGAACACCCTGGTGCTGGGACTGTGCGTCGGAATTGTCGGAACCTTCATCGGATTCGTCACCGCATTCGCCCAAGTGTTCCTCACCTTCCCCGGGAAGAAGCTCCTGCACTGGGTGACCCTCCTGCCAACGATTTCCCCGCCCTTTGCGACGGCCACCGCCATCATCACCCTGTTCGGTAAGCGCGGCATCATCACCTACGGAATCTTCGGCATCGAGAACAACATCTACGGCCTGGTGGGTCTGGTCATCGTGCTCTCCCTGACCTTCGCGCCCGTGGCCTACCTTAATATCCGCGGCATGATGGAAAACTTCGACAACTCCCTGTTCGAAGCATCCGCCACCCTCGGAGCGAAGCCGCTGAGTACCCTGATGAAAGTCACCATCCCCATGGTGGTTCCCGCAATGCTGGCCTCCTTCCTTGTGCTTTTCGTTGAAGGCATCGCTGACCTGGCGAACCCCCTCGTACTGGGCGGTGACTTCCGAGTGCTGGCCAGTCAGATTTACTTTGCCGTCGCAGGAAGCGGTGACATCGCAAGTGCCGCAGGAGTTGCCCTGGTGCTGCTCCTGCCCGCACTCACGGTGTTCGCCGTTCAGAAATACTGGTCGAACCGTAAGTCTGTGATCACCGTGACCGGTAAGCCCGTGGGCTCCCTCAAAGAGATCACTGCGCCCAGCGTCAAGATTCCCATGCTCATCCCCGTCTACGGGTGGATCGTCTTCGTCATCGTCGTCTACATGACGCTCTTCGTGGGAAGCTTCGTCAAGATCCTCGGCGTTGACAACACCTTCACGATGGAACACTTCTGGTACGTCCAGCGCCTGGGATCCTCCGCAATTGTCACAACGCTGTCGATGACCCTGGTCGCCGCTCCGATCGCAGCCGTCATGGCGCTGATTATTGCGTGGTTGGTCGTCCGCAAGTTCCCGAAGATCGGTAAAATCTTGGATTTCTGGGGCATGCTCGGTATAGCAATCCCCGGCACCGTCCTCGGTCTGGGATTCGCCCTGGCCTACTCCAACCCCACGTGGCTGTTCGGCAAACAGATTCTGCCCACTCTGGCAGGTGGCTTGGCCGTCGGAAGCGGCGCCATCGCCATCATCATGGTCTACATTGCACGCGCCATCCCCACCGGCCAGCAGGCCTGTATTTCCGCGCTCAAACAGATCAACCCGCAGGTGGAAGAAGCCGCGCGATCCCTGGGAGCCAGCCAGGTGTCCACCCTGGTGAAAGTGACACTTCCGCTGGTGCGTTCCGGCATCGTCACCGCCGTCACCTACGGCATCACCAAGTCCATGACCATGATCACCGCGATCATCTTCATTACGACGCCTCAAACCAAGGTGATGACCTCCCAGATCTTGGACGAGGTTGATGCCGGGCGTTTCGGCCATGCCTTCGCCTACTGCACCCTCCTCATTGGCCTCGTGCTCATCATCTTGATGATCGCCAACCTTCTTGTTAACCGACTGAATCGCTCCACCAGGACGGTAGTGAAATGACGACTGAACACCACACGCAGGCAGGCGCACTCCAGCTGCGCTCTGTCACCAAAATCTACGATGCCAAGCAGGGGCAGCACCGAGCTGTTGACAGCATAAACCTCGATATTGAGGCCGGAAAATTCGTGACCTTCCTGGGACCGTCCGGCTGTGGGAAGACCACGACCCTGCGTATGATCGCCGGATTTGAGGACGTTACGGAAGGCGAAATCACCCTGGACGGCCAGTCCCTGGTGTCTGTCCCGCCCGAAAAGCGCCCCATGTCGATGGTGTTCCAGTCCTACGCGCTCTTCCCACACCTGACGGTGAAAGACAACGTGGGATTCGGTCTGAACTACCAGAAGCTCTCCGCCGCAGAACGTGAGCAGCGGATCGCTGACGGTCTGGCGCTCATGGGGATCGAACAGTACGCTCACCGCTACCCGCATCAGCTGTCCGGAGGCCAGCAGCAGCGCGTTGCCCTGGCGCGAGCACTCGTCATGGAACCGAAGATCATCCTCTTCGACGAACCCCTCTCGAACCTGGATGCGCGCCTGCGTCTGCGCATGCGCAGCGAAATCCGTGCACTCCAACAGCGTCTGGGACTTACCGCGATCTTCGTGACCCACGACCAGTCCGAGGCTCTCACCATGTCCGACATGATCGTGGTGATGAGCGCGGGCACCATCGAGCAGGTCGGGGAGCCGCGTGAAATCTACCATCGCCCGGTGAACCGCTTCGTGGCCTCCTTCATGGGAACTGCATCCTTTGTGGCCGGCACGGTCAGTGAGGTACGAGGCGACCGCTACCTGGTGGCCACCCCGCTGGGTGATCTCGAGACCGCTGGAGTCCCCGGACTTAGTGTTGGCGATCACGTGGAGTTGGTCGTCCGAGCAGAAAACACCGCGGTCGGTCTGGATGTACCCGGGAACGAGCAGGCAAGGGAGGGCAGTGACGTGGTTCTGGAAGCCACAGTGCGCTCCGCAGCCTTCGACGGCTCGATCAACACCTACGTCCTGGACACCGCGGCGGGCACCCTCGAAGGCCGTTCTCACGGCATGAATGAACTTCATGCTGCCGGAGAGAAGGTCACCTGTGTGATCTCGCGCGAGTCCCTGTGGGTGATTCCCGCGGATTCCTCGGAGAAATAAAGGTCGGAACCATGCGACGCTTTTTTGATCGTGAGGATACGCGGTGGCGCCGAGGAAATGGTGCGCTCCACTTCTACCTCGCGCCCCCCGAAGATTCCCCCCTGTGGGACTTGGTGCGCGAGGCGGAAAAACCCCTGTCAGCGCTCCCACAGATCGGTATCCAACCGCCGGAGTGCATCCATGTGACGGTGCAACGCCTCGATCTGTATCGAGACGAGATCAGTGACGCCCAATGGGAGAAACTGCGCTCGCAGATGGATCGTCGCATGGCGCAGATCGACCCCTTCACGTTGACCTTCGCTCCGCCGGCCGTCCAGGAATGGGCAGTGGAAGTGATTTCCCCAGAGAACCCCTCATTTACGAGGCTGATCGACGCTGTGCGTGACAGCATCGTTGACGCGGGGCTGGGGGAGTCGCTCACGGATCCGCCGTTCGGCCCTCATTTCAGCCTGGCCTATGCGGTTGCGGGGACGAGTAGCGAAGAGGATCGGGCGCTTGCTGATGCTCTTCACGCTCTGAAAACCGACAATTCGATGGAGTGCTCACAGATTGCTCTTGTCGAAGTCGATCAAGACCAAGAGGCTGGTATTTTTTCCTTCCGTCCTCTGTATACTTGGATGGTCGGAGCCCCGCGCTGACGTCGGGGAATACCCCACCACTCACTGAAAGACGGATGTTCGAGGATGCCCAGAAAGAAACGAGCCAGCATCATTGATGTGGCTCAAGCAGCGGGAGTGTCGCAGGCGACTGCCAGCCGCGCACTTTCTGGGCATCCCGCCGTCAGTTCCCAAGCGCGCGTCGCTGTGCGCCAAGCTGCCGCCCGCCTCGGATATGTGCGAAACCTCGGTGCTGCTGGGATCGCCAGTTCCAGCACCACCACTGTCGGCCTTTTGGTGCGCAACGTTGGACACAGCTTCTATGGGAAAGTTGCAGAAGAACTCCAAGCGCACACCGACGAACTCGGGTTAGAACTGCTGATTACCGCCGGAGGTGACAGCGAAGAGGGCCAGATGCAGGCCATTAACAACCTCGTGGGACACGGGGTGGGCGTGGTTATCGTTGCTTCTGGTCGAGTATCGAACGAGGCCATGCAGTATGCGGCTTCCTTTGTCCCGCTCATTACTATCGGCTGTGGGGAAACCCGCCCTGAATTTGATTCCGTGCGCATCGATCCCGCGTATGAAGCGATGCTGGCGCAAAAAGTTGTGGCCTATGGACACCGGAAAGTTGCTGTCACCGCCACCAGCCACCCCCTCGCGGCCACCCTGCATGCCCGTACCGCAACCTTCATTACCCAGCTGGTTGTCGACGGCGTCCAGCCACATATCGTGACGTCTCACAGCGACTACGGTGAGGATCTTTTCGACGGCATTGACCGGGCGATTGATGCCGGGTGTACTGCGGTCATTACGGGAAGTGATCTGATTGCGGTGAAAATTTTGGAACACTTGGCGTCGCGAGGGATTGCCTGCCCGGAGCAGGTGTCGGTGACGGGCTTTGACGGGACCGGTCCGTATTCTTCACCGCTTTTGAACCTGACGACGGTTGCACAACCGGTGCGTGAATTGGCGAGGCAGACCGTGCTGCTCGCGCAGGAACGCCTAGCCGGTTCCGAGGCGCGCAACGCCTCGATCCTGGTGCCCGGAGAGTTCATCGAAGGAGGAACTCTGGGGAGCCCTCCTGAGGTCAAATAGGGATTTTTTCTCGTGAAAACGGACTGCGGGTGGAGGGGATCTATAGCTTTCTCCTCCACCCACAGACGTCGCTAGCGAACAATCACTCGATCAATATCAGGAGCCCATGGGGTGTTCCCTGAGATGGTCACAGTATTTGTACCGGAGTGGAGTTTGACTGGGATATCAACGGTTCGGATGATTTCCCATCCGCTGGGCTGCCCGTCATTTCCTTTTCCGGAACGTGAAGGTGTCACCACAATATTGCGGTCGTTGACGCGTAGCAGGAAAGAGCGAGGATCTTCAGAGAGGTATCCGACTGACAGTGTGTAAATTCCTGCCCGGTCTACCGAGATATTCGGAAAAGTGATTGCGCCGTTACTTCCCAGATTTCCTACTTTGCGACCGCCTGAACAGCCGGGGCACGGGGAGATCGATGCCTGCCCGGACGTATGAGACAACTCGGCTTCAAATAACCTTCCCGTGTGATCTTCGCAGGGGAGAGGAGTGCGGGGAATATGAATGCTGATACCGCCATGACGAAGCATGCGCAGATCAAGTGAGTCCCGTGAGGTTACTCGCTGGATGTTTGAGCATCCAGCGGATTTTTGTATAGGAAAAGAACTTAAATACGCGCGAGTAATGATAAGAAGTGATCTCAGGGAGTACTTCGAATAGAGCGGGAGGGGA
>CAKAPY010000077.1 GCA_916719935.1 uncultured Actinomyces sp.
GGCAGTGTTCGAGAAAATACGAATTCCGAGAACCACAACGACTGCAGTTGTCATAGCTGAGCCAACGCCCAACTGCGTCCCCAAGAACACCAATAGGCAAGCAACCACGACATTCCAGAAAAAAGACATGACGAAAACACGGTCTTGGAATGTTCCTTCAAGCCAAGCTCTGCCCGCACCGAGAAGGGCATCGAGGCCAGCAACAACAGCGACTGGCAAGAAGGGCTGAAGCCATGTGGGGACAGTTGGGTCGATGAGGACGCCAACGACAATTCCAAATATCAGACCAAGAACTGCTAACACCTTAGTGCCCCTCTTCGATGGTTTCACTCCAACGAGTTGACCGGTTATCGCGTGCGTTGAGCGTCATTTCTTTAACAGACTGCGCACTTAGTTTAATTCCTGTGAGGGATTCTGCACTGGACAAGTAATCCCCTGTTGAGCCGCGAACCAACGACAACGACAAGGTATTTGCATCACCAATTGCCTCGATCGTATACGGCGAAGAAATCGGTGTTACGTCAACCAAGATCGCCGAACCTGCCGTTCGGATGAAAGAACCGGGACCAATTCTTTGGCCATTCACACTGACTGCTTCAGCCCCGGCACCCCACAGAGCATTCACAACCATTCGAATATCTTGGTCACGTACCTGTCCTTGACCGCTCTGCCGTGAAGACACTGCATTTGCGGCATCAGTCAGCGTTACTTTCAGTCCCGCCCCACTAACTGCAGTATCAGCATTTGCCAGCGCTGTTGCAGCGTCTTCGTGAATACTGCTTTGTCCCTGTTCGGCTGATAGTTCTTTCACATGCGTGCGAAGTTTCGCGACTTCGTCTCTCATTTGTGTGATTTGCTGCGTTTGAGTCTGAGCATGACTCAAAAGAGATGAGTGCACATCTCCTTGAGCTTGAGCGCGTAAACCACTGATTGCAAAACCCGCACCAATGCCCAATGCAATTGCGATGAGAACCGTGACTGCCCGATGGAAAACCGAGGGAGCGCCGTAACTGGCTTTCGCGTGATAGGTCCCGTAGCCAGCATCCAAAGGGTTCTCAAGGATTGCCTTCAAGAGGGACATCGATGCAGCAGGATCATGACCTAACGACGAAGAAGACGTGTGCTGACTACTCATTGCCACTGCTTCTGTCGAGAATAAGCCCGCTCCAGGTCATCGAGTTTCTCAATGATCAGGCGTGTAAGTGCAGGTGCAACATCCGAGTGCTCATCAAGCCATATCTTCGCAGCCTCAATTGGATTCTCATACGAGGTCTGACGCTCAATATCAACAGACATCGGGAAACCGTCCTCAACAAAACGAAGCCCAAGACCCATTGACGATTTCTTCCAGAACGGGAGCAGCTGAGTGAAATACTGCGTCACGTAGCCGGGGCTACTCCACGTTGAGTCGTTGAGGCCTTGCAATGACGCACTTAAGTCAAGGTTCGACATCGTCGATCCGTGACAAATTTCGTTCCACACCTGCGAACGAATATCGGCATCCGGAAGCGCCGCACGCGAGCGTATCCAGCGGGTTCGGTTCTCCCCCGTCGGCGAGGCCTCGAGCCAGAAATCCAACTGCTTCTCGGTCACGAGGCCTCGAGCCGCGCAACCCCTGCGAAGATCCCATGCACTTTCCTCACCCTCGATAAAAGGAAGTCGGTCGCTGCGGCGACCGTTGGCGAGCTCAAGCACGGCCTCGGTGTAGGTCTCATCTCCGCATGCAATCCAGACGTCAACAAACAGACGAAGGGCGGCGCGGCCTCGGTCACGGGACGCATGACGCATGAACTTAGCAAGCGTGTTCAGAATCTCGCGATCGCAGCGATCTCGTGAACTGTGAGGAAGGAATGAGCGGGCGACGCGGATTGTCGCTAGCAGACGCTCAAAAATGGCATCTTCGCTTTCCTCGGCCATATGGGCAAGAGCTGAGTGAATGTAGTCGCGCGGATCCAATTCACCGCAGCGAAGCGCACTAAAGAGATTGGACCAAATGACAGCGCGAGTAATAGGACGTTCAATGGTCGACACGTATGCGAGCGCAGTTCGCATCGAATGTTCATCAAAGCGAGAAATCGCATAGGTCAAATCAAGGTCATTGACGACCACCAAATCAATGTCTTGAGCACTACCAGTTTCAGTAAGCTCCAAAGGAACGTCAACGGTAGAATCGGCTTCTTCTACACGGACGCGCAAATGGCACTTTTCGCGCAAAACACCGTCATTTGCCGTCCAGAATGAGACTTCAAGGCTGTGTGGACGAGCGAGCCCTTCTTGGTGCACCTGAAGACCCGTCAGACGGCCTGCATCATCGCTTGTCCAGCTGAGCGAAAGAGTAGAGGGGCCTGTTGTCAGGAGCCATGCGTCCTTCCATTTCCCAAGATCTTCGCCACTGGCCTCTTCCAATGCTCCCAAGAGATCCTCTAAGCCGGTTGAAGAGTTGGCAAATCGCTGGAAATACAGTCGCACACCCTCGTAGAAGGTTTCTTCACCGACCCATGCAACAAGCTGCTTGAGGACTGCTGCGCCTTTCGCGTACGTAATGCCGTCAAAGTTGTTTTTCGCAGCGGGGATATCAGGGATATCTGCAACGATGGGGTGCGTCGTCGGGTACTGGTCTTGGGCCAATGCCCAGGCTTTACGGCCAATAGCAAATGAGGCCCACTCCCCCGTGTAAATTGTCGCCTCAGCGGCAGTTGTGGTTCCTTGGTTTTCCGCAAAGGACTCTTTGAGCCAAAGATTTTCCCACCATGCCGGGGTGACCAGATCGCCAAACCACATGTGGCACATCTCGTGAAGGATTGTGTTTGCACGTTTTTGGCGCAGTGCAAACGACGGTGTATCACGGCTCAGATAGTTTTCATTGAAGGTGATACACCCAGGATTTTCCATTGCTCCCAGATTGTATTCGGGAACAAAAATCTGGTCGTAGCTTCCCCACGGGAAGGTGTAACCATAATGTTCGTGGTAGTGATCTAAACCGGCACGCGTGACAGCTAGGATGTCATCGCTATCCATTGAACTCGCTAATGCATGGCGGCAGAGCAAACGAAGTTGCAATGTTGCAGTGTTGCCATCGCCTGCGCTTCCTTCCCAGCTCCCACCCTCAACGAGCGCCCATTGGCCAGCTACAACCGCTGTGATGTAGCTCGACAAAGGCGGTGTGGTGGTGAAGTCCCAAAGCGTGATGCCGTTGCCGCAATCCTTAGAGCTTCCAATCCCGTTGGAAGTCACAACCCACTCACGAGGCGCATAGATGTGGAAATTCCACGTGGGTTTCATATCAGGTTGATCGAAGCAGGGCCACGCGCGGTGGGCATCTTGTGGCTCAAATTGCGTGTAAAGGTAGTAGCGTCCATCCTCGGGATCGCGATAGCGATGCAGCCCCTCCCCTGTTGTCGAAAAACGACAATCAGCTTCAACGCTAATCGTGACCTCGCGGTTGGTCGGAACTGCGCTGATGTCGAGGCGTTCACCGTCGTAGGTGAATTGATCGGGTGCTAAAGGAACATCGTCAATTGAAACTGCTTGGACTTCGCCAGCGACATCGACAAAGAGCGTTGGTTCCTCACAGACAAGGGTCATTCGCGAGAGAACGCGGTACGAACTTTTCTCAGTTGCCGCTTCTTCGAGGTGAAGAGTGACATCAATGTGGCGGACTGTAACAACGGCTGAACGGTGACGTGCATCTTCACGAGTCAGGACATACATACCCTCATTTTAGAGAAATTCTGTGTAGACGTGTCGATGAAGAAGCTTTTCATGAAGCAAGCGGATAACCTAAAAGTTATGACTTATGCCAACGATATTCGTCCGATCACGTCACCGATTTCGCTTTCTCAGGCACTCGAAGGGGTTCAGGAGGTTGATTGGTCACTGTGCCCCGATACCGACCTCCCCGTTTCTGGTGTCAGTGTTTCATCGATTGATATTGAAGATCATTGGGTTTTCGTTGCGATTCCTGGACTGGTCCAGCATGGTATTCGCTTCCTCCACGCAGCCGTCGAAGCAGGTGCCTCCGCAGTTGTTACAGATCGCGAGGGATCCAAGCGTGCACGTGACATGGACCCAGATATTCCGGTTGTTGTCGTAGCGGATCCGCGTCGTGCGAGCGCAACTATCGCGGCGAATATCTATCGCCATCCGGCCTCGGCACTCAAAACTGCTGCCGTAACGGGAACAAATGGGAAGACCACAACGACTTATCTTCTTCGTTCCATTCTGCGCAGTACCTTTAACGATCCTGCACTGTGCGGGACTGTTGAGATTCGTGTTGGCGACCTTGTCATCAATTCGGAGAAAACCACTTCGGAGGCTCCCGAAGTCGAGCGAATTCTTGCTCTTGCTCGCGAAAAAGATTGCGGCGCAGCGATTGTTGAGGTCTCAGCGCATGCGTTGAGTTTAAACCGTGTTGATGACATTATTTTTGATGTCGCTGCGTTCACGAATCTTCAACATGACCACCTGGACTACTACGGTGACATGGAGCATTACTTCGAGGCCAAGAAGAGTTTGTTCACTCCGGCGCACTCGCGCTGCGGTGTCGTCTGTATTGATGATGAGTGGGGCCTTCGTTTGGCTCAAGAAAGCGAAGTGCCCGTTACTACAGTTTCGGTTTTTTCCCATCGCGAGGCCGATTGGACTGTTCGGCGTATCAACTTCGATCGCGCAATCCCCGCTGTCACCTTTGATCTGGTGACCCCACAGGGCGATGAACGCCTCATTCGTATGCCGATGCTCGGTGAAGTTAATGTCCAAAACGCCGTCGTTGCACTGGTTGCAGCACTGCAGTTGGGATGTGAGTTCGAAGCTGCAATTTCGGCTCTCGAAAGTGCGGAACAGATTCCCGGTCGTATGACCTCCGTCAATCCCGATCCAGGCGCACAACCACTTGTTATTGTGGACTTTGCACATACCCCAGAGGGACTCGATTGGACCCTCAAATCTGTCCGCGAGTTAACTCGTGGCAAGCTCGTTTTAGTGTTTGGAACCGATGGCGATCGCGACGCGACCAAACGTGAGCCTCTAGCGGAAATCGCTGCTCAACTTGCTGACGTTTTATGGGTAACCGATGAGAATCCGCGAACTGAAGATGCCTCATCTATTCGCCAGCAACTCCTCAACGGAATTCGCCGTGTTCGTCCTGATTTCCATGACGTTACTGAAGTAACCACATGCCGCCGCGACGCAGTCCGTCAGGCAATTCTCGCGGCAAATGAGGGAGACATCATCGTTATTTCCGGAAAGGGTGCCGAATGGTATCAAGATATTCAGGGAATCAAGCACGTCTATAACGATGTTCCCGTCGCTCGTGAAGTGTTGGAACAGGACATTCGCGCGCGCCTGTAACGCGCTTGTCATCACCGACTACCGATAGGATAAGGACGTGGCTGAAGAATACCTCGAGAACACAGAACCCTTCGACGAAGGTCAAGCAGAGCTTCGTGCACGCGCCATGCGTGACTCCCTTGACCAGTTTGAGCTTGATGACGAAGATCTTGCCCTGCTCAACGGAGAATTCGAGAATTCTGATTCTCAGGAGAGCGAATTCGGTCTTCCTGTTCTGGCAGTGATCGGGCGACCCAATGTCGGCAAGTCAACATTAGTGAACCGCATTATCGGCAGACGTGAAGCGGTTGTTCAAGATACCCCTGGTGTTACGCGAGACCGCGTCTCTTATCCTGCCGATTGGGCAGGTCGTCACTTCACTCTCGTTGATACTGGCGGCTGGGAAATTGATGTCAAGGGAATTGATCGATCGGTAGCAGAACAGGCAGAAATCGCGGTTGATCTGGCAGATGCCGTACTGTTCGTTGTCGACGCGACTGTTGGCATGACAGATACGGATGAACGTATCGTCTCTATGCTTCGTAAGAGCGGTAAGCCCGTTGTTCTCGCGGCGAACAAGGTTGATTCTGCGATGCAAGAAGCTGAAGCGGCCTACCTGTGGTCACTCGGAATGGGTGAACCCTACGCTATTTCTGCACTTCACGGTCGTGGCACCGGTGATCTACTCGATGCGGTGATGGCTGTGCTTCCTGAATTATCTTCAGTGGCTACGGCGCTACCTTCGGGTGGTCCCCGTCGAGTTGCTCTGATCGGACGTCCGAACGTCGGTAAATCGTCGCTGCTCAACGCTCTGGCGGGTTCTGAGCGTGTTGTCGTGAATGAGCTTGCCGGTACGACTCGTGATCCAGTTGATGAGCTCATTGAGCTTGACGGGCAGCAGTGGTGGTTCGTCGATACCGCGGGCATTCGCCGCAAGATGCACCGAACAACGGGTGCTGACTACTATGCGTCAATTCGAACCCAAGCCGCCCTTGAAAAGGCAGAGCTTGCGTTGATTCTTTTCGACGCTTCAGAGCCGCTGACAGAGCAAGACATTCGAGTTGTACAGCAGGCAGTTGATGCCGGCCGTGCGGTCGTCATCATCAATAACAAGTGGGACTTGGTTGATGAAGAGCGTCAAGCTCAGCTTCGTTCAGAACTTGAACGCGAGCTAGTTCAAGTCTCATGGGCACCACGAATTAACGTGTCAGCGAAGACAACCTGGCATATTAACCGTCTGACACGTGCGATGGAGACTGCACTGGAT
>CAKAPY010000078.1 GCA_916719935.1 uncultured Actinomyces sp.
TCTGTGGCGTGCTGGTCGCGCGCAGACTTCTCCTCTGTCCGTCTTCTTGATACCCCCAGCCGAGGCCTTGAGGAGTATGCGCGTTCCTCCCTTGAGGCTTTGGGTGCGATCGACGAGGGCGGACAGGCCCTGCCCCACGGACGTTCGCTTGCGCTCTCCCCGGTAGACCCTCGCCTTGCCCACGCACTGAGCGCTCTTGACGACGAGATTCCGCGAGAAATTGCGGCGCTTTGCGCAGCTGTGGTCTCTGAAGATTTACGTCCAAAGGGAGGCGACTTACTGAGCTGTCTATATTCGCTTCCTCTCAGCGGTGCTCAAGCTGACCGTATTGAAGAAACTGCCGCGCGTATGTGCCTCACTCCCCACCCTACGTGGGATACACGCTCACGTGCGAAAGTCGCGGCTGCTATGGCAGATTTTGTCTCTCGAGCATTTCCGCTTCGTCTTGCACGTCAACGTGAGGGAAGCGACCGCTATCTTCTTGTTTCTGGCGTAGGCGCATCGCTTCCACAGGCTTCCGCTTTAGAGGGAAGCACATGGCTTGCAATAGCCGATCTCCAATCAACCACCGGCGATGGAATCATTCGTTCGGCGCTTCCTCTTGACCAAGACACTGCCTGCGCGGCTGCATCCCATCTTCATAAATCTGTTTCACGCTTGACGCTTAACCATGGCCGAATCCTTGCAGTTATTGAGGAAAAACTCGGGGCTGTGACCTTGCGCAGTACCCGTGATCTAAATCCTGATCGCGAAGCAATGCGTTCGTTTGCTCTCACGGAATTGGCGAAGATGAGCGTTGAAAATCTGCCGTGGAGCCAAAGCGCGTTACAGCTGAGACTGAGAATTCTTAAATGCCGAGAGTTTCTGGGAGACCCTTGGCCTCTTGTCGATGACGAACACTTCATCATTTCCTGTGGGCATTTCTTGGCAGATCAGTGGAGTGACGGTCGTCCTCTAGCAGAGCTATCCCTCAATGACGCTCTTTCCTCCCTCTTAGTCTGGCCATTGAATAGAGAGCTTGACCGTCAAGCACCAACACAAATCACAATCCCAACCGGCGCGCAGCGGCGCGTGGAATGGGATCACGAGGGCGCACGTGTCTCTCTTCGCGTTCAAGAAGCATTTGGGTGGACCGATTCTCCCCGTTTCATGGATGGCCGACTTCCACTGCGCATCGAACTCACGGATCCCGCGGGGCGTCCCGTGGCCATTACCAGTGATCTTGAATCCTTCTGGAAAGGTCCCTATCAGCAAGTACGGTCTGAGCTTCGAGGCCGCTATACCAAACACCATTGGCCTGAAGATCCATTCTCGGTTGCTCCGACAGCACGCACGAAGCGCGCATCAACGAAATAAAAGTGAAGCGCCTCACCATCACTTATTGGCCGGAATGATGTCGTAGCCTGCTTCGTTCTACGAGGTGAGAAGGATCGCTCCACTCAGTAAAGGAGACACCGTGGAGAACTTTGACCTCATCGTTGTTGGAGGCGGAAAGGCCGGAAAGTCACTGGCGATGAATTGCGCCAAAAAAGGCTGGAAGGTTGCCCTGATCGAACGACAGTTTATCGGTGGCACCTGCATTAACGTGGCGTGTATCCCCACGAAATCATTGGTCGCCGCAGCGCGCCGTATGGAAGACACTCGCAGCGACGCCGCCTTTGGTATCGAGGGCACCGCTGGCGCTTACATCAACGTAGAGAAACTGCGCGCACACAAGGAAGGTATCGTCTCGGCAATGGTTGCCGCACACGAGAAATTCTTTGCTGCGCCAGGAATCGATTTCATGCGTGGAAGCGCTCGTCTTTTGGACGCGCACAGCGTTGAAGTCAAGCTTGAAGATGGGACACTGCGCCAACTCCACTCCGAGCGCGTCCTGCTCAATCTGGGGACCAGCCCCGCCCATCCTCCAATTCCTGGGCTCTGGGAAGCTGGAGCATGGGACAGCGAAGATATCCTGCGAGTGGAAGAGATTCCCTCATCCCTTGTCATTATTGGCGGCGGATACATCGGTATCGAATTCGCTTCCATGATGACAAGCTTCGGATCCAAGGTGACGGTTGTTGCCTCCGGCCCCCACATCCTTGACCGTGAAGATCCCGATATCGCTGCAATCTACGAAAAGAGCCTGCGGGATCGGGGCGTCACAATCCTCACCGGTGTTCTCGCAAAGTCCGGCTCAAAGCAGGACAATACGATCACCGTCGAGCTATCCGATGGTAGTAGCGTGAGCGCCGAAAAGGTGTTGGTTGCTGCAGGGCGTATCCCCAATACAAAGGGAATTGGTCTTGAAGAAGCTGGAGTGGCGCTCGATCAACGAGGCTTCATTATCGTTGATGACCATCTGCGCACCAATCTCGATGGTGTCTGGGCTGCAGGCGACTGCGCAGGTACGCCCATGTTCACCCACGCCTCGTGGAACGACTACCGGATCATCCGCGAACAGATGGACGGAGTCTCCTTGGAAGATCCACGGACTTCAAAGGCCGGACGTCTTATCCCTTGGGCACTCTTTGCCGAGCCGGAGCTTGGACGTATCGGAATGAACGAAACCGAAGCTCAAGAGCAGGGACTGGATGTCCTTGTCGCCTCGATCGATACTGCGGCGATTCCACGAGCAAAGACCATGCGCGATACAACCGGTAAGTGGAAGGCCATCGTTGATGCAAAGACCCACACAATTTTGGGTGCAACGCTTGTCGGCCCTCAGTCCGGTGAAGTCATCACAGCCGTTCAAGTAGCAATGAGCGCGGGGATGACCTATGAGCAGCTCCGAATGCTTCCCATCGCCCACCCAACAATGGGAGAAGGACTCAATATCCTCTTTGATTCTCTTGCCTAAGCTGGACGCACGCTCGGCGGAGCATCTGCGATCCCTTTAAGGGTCGAAACGGGTTGGCCCCGCAGTTTCAACCTAAACTGCGGGGCCAACTGCGTCTATCAGACTGAACTCACATACGTTCGGGAGCCTCAACACCGAGAAAATCCAGACCGCTGCGCAGGACCTGCGTCACAGCATCATTGAGCCACAGGCGTGCAACATGGCCTTCATCAACCGGATCGTCTCCACGAGGAGTAACACGGCACTGGCCATACCAGGTGTGGTAAGCGGCGGCGAGCTGCTCCAGGTAGCGAGCAACACGGTGAGGCTCACGTAGATCTGCAGCTTGTGCGACTTGCGCAGGGAACTGCGCGAGGACACCCAGTAGATCACTATCGGCCTGAGTATCCAGTGCTGCGGGGTTAAAACCAGCATCGCGCGTGACACCGTGCTCAGCTGCATTTCGCGCAACGTTGCGAGTACGAGCATGCGCGTACTGAACGTAGTAGACAGGGTTTTCATTCGTGCGCGATCCCAGCAGATCCAAATCAATATCCAAATTGGAATCCATGGAAACTCGAACCAGCGCATAACGGGCAGCGTCCACGCCAACGGCATCGACGAGATCGTCAAGGGTAACGATGGTTCCATTGCGCTTGGACATACGGACCGGCACGCCGTCCTTAACCAGGTTCACCATCTGGCCGATGAGAATCTGCATGTTAACACCAGGCTTGTCACCAAATGCTTCACACATCGCCATCATTCGACCAATGTAACCGTGGTGATCTGCGCCCAGTAGGTAGATGGCAACGTCGGCACCGCGACGACGCTTATCAAGGTAGTAGGCGACGTCACCGGCGAAGTAGGCTGCTTGACCGTCGGACTTAATCAGAACACGGTCCTTGTCATCGCCGTGAGAGGTCGTTCGCAGCCACACGGCTCCATCTTGGTCAAAGACCTCGCCACGCTGACGTAAAGTTTCAATTGCAGCGTCAACAGCTCCCGAATTGTGAAGCGAATCTTCGTGGAAGAAAACGTCAAATTCAGAGCGGAAATCACGCAGGCGCTGCTTGATTTCATCGAACATCAGCTCGACGCCACGTGCGCGGAAAGCCTCAGCAGCTTCTTCTTCAGGAAGAGTGACCGGATCGGGTTCCCCCGCCGCAACAGCGTCTTCACGTACTTGCGCAGCAATATCGGCAATGTACTGGCCGCCGTAACCATCTTCGGGCGCCTCGTGGCCCATCGCGCGCGCATAGAGAGAACGCGCGAAACGATCGATCTGCGAACCATGATCATTGAAGTAGTACTCGCGAGTCACCTTTGCGCCCGACGCCTTCATCAGGCGAGCAAGCGAATCTCCCACGGCTGCCCATCGCGCACCACCCAGGTGAACCGGCCCTGTGGGGTTGGCGGAGACATACTCCAAGTTAATGTGCAGCCCCTTCATGGATTCGCCACGGCCGAAAGCTCCACCGGCCTCGACAATGGTGCGGGCAAGCTCGCCTGCAGAGGCAGCGGCAAGACGAATATTGATGAAGCCGGGACCAGCGATTTCGGCGCTATCAATGCCCTCGAGTTCGTTGAGGTCACTGACGAGGATCTGCGCAAAGTCACGCGGGTTCATTCCCGCCTTCTTTGCCAATTGCATGGCAATATTGCTGGCCCAGTCGCCATGGTCGCGGTTACGAGGCCTCTCGACCTTCACCGTCTCGGGAAGGTCTGCGGGATCGAGAGCCAAGTTGCCCTGCTTGATTTCAGCAAGCAAAAGGTCGTGGATATGAGATGCAAGTTCTTCTGGAGTCACCATTTAAGGGTAATCGTTTCGATTGCTCCCATGCCACACTGAAACTCTGTGACACCTCACAAAATCTGGAGTAAAGTTCGGTTATACGAAGATTTTGATCTGTGGGGATAGATAATGAGTGGTCACCGTCTCAAGCAGCATCGACTATTTGCCTTGATGGGTCCGGCATTTATTGCAGCAATTGCCTATGTCGACCCCGGTAATGTTGCTGCGAATATCACTGCGGGTGCCCGCTATGGCTATCTCTTGGTATGGGTGCTTGTTCTTTCGAATCTCTCAGCCATGCTTGTCCAATATCTCTCAGCAAAATTGGGCATTGTCACAGGAAAATCACTCCCTGCCCTTCTTGGCGAGCGTCTTCGTCCGCACAATCGAATTCTGTTCTGGGTCCAAGCGGAAGTCGTCGCAGCGGCAACCGACCTCGCTGAAGTGATCGGTGGAGCAATCGCACTCAACCTTCTCTTCGGAATTCCCCTCTTGTGGTCCGGTGTCATCATTGGCGCTGCATCCATCGTTATCCTGCTCTTCCAAGGACATCGCCAGAATATTTTTGAAGCAGTGATCATCGGGATGCTTGTCGTAATTACCGCAGGATTCTTAGCGGGACTTTTCTTTGCACCACCACAGTGGTCTGAAGTTGCAGGCGGCCTGATCCCCCGATTCAAGGGCACCGACTCAATCTTGGTCGCCGCCTCGATGCTCGGCGCAACTGTCATGCCACACGCGATTTACCTGCACTCTTCCTTGGTCAACGACCACCACACAGATCCTGAAATTGAACGTCCCCATAAGCGTGCGCTTCTTCGCGCAACTCGCCACGATATCTTGTGGGCACTGAGCATTGCCGGAATCGTCAATATCGGCCTGCTCCTTCTTGCTGCCTCGGCTTTGTCCGGAGTTGAAGGAACCGACACCATCGAAGGCGCCTACCATGCGATTGCAAACGCCTTGGGAGGCACCGTTTCCACCATCTTCGCTCTTGGCCTGCTGGCCTCAGGTTTAGCATCGACCTCGGTGGGCGCCTACGCGGGTTCAGAAATCATGAACGGTCTTCTTCACGTGAACGTCCCACTGTTGGCACGCCGCCTGGTGACGATCATCCCCGCCCTGATCATCCTGGGTATGGGGGCAGAACCGACATGGGCATTGGTGCTCTCGCAGGTCGCGCTTTCCTTTGGCATCCCCTTTGCCATTGTGCCGCTCATGTATTTGACGCGAAATAAGAAGCTCATGGGCGAATATGTGAATAAGCCGCTGACGATCGCAGTGGCATCTGTGATTGCAGCGGCAATTATTCTTCTCAATATTCTGTTGGCCTATCTGACCATTACCGGTCAGGGCTAAGCGAGAGCACCCAATCGGGTATTAGTACGCATCCATCACCGCGATGCGACGCTTGTGACGCTCATCCTCACTGAAAGGCGTTTCCAAGAAGGTCAAAACAAAGCGGGTGGCATCTTCCTTCGAGTGCTGACGAGCCCCGACGGCAATAACATTCGCATTGTTGTGTTCACGAGCAAGCACGGCGATATCTTCGTTCCATACCAGTGCCGCACGCGCGCCCTTGACCAAGTTGGCAGCCATCTGCTCGCCATTTCCCGAGCCACCAATGACAACACCCAAAGAGCCGGGATCTGAAACAACACCTTCAGCGGCTTCGATACACATCTGCGGGTAGTCATCGTTGGGATCATAGGTTGTTGCACCGTGATCGATAACCTCATATCCCGCATCACGAAGAACCTTCACCAGGTGTTCTTTAAGTTCGAATCCGGCATGATCAGTTGCAATATGGACGCGCATGTAAACTTCCATTCACGTTGAAGAGAGGGAACCCTTTCATGATACGGCCTGATTCGGGGTTCTACTAGCGTTTGAGCTCGGGCTAAAGACTGATAAACTGGGGCGGTTGCCCCGATAGCTCAGTGGATAGAGCGTTCGCCTCCGGAGCGAAAGGTCGCA
>CAKAPY010000079.1 GCA_916719935.1 uncultured Actinomyces sp.
GATATCGACGCCTACGTGTCAGTCCTGCGATCGAATGCCCGCGAGCGCGCTTTGGAGAAGGAACGCGAAGCGAAGCAGCAAAAGGAACAGCAGGAACGCGAGCAAAATCAGAACAACCAGCAGGGACAAGAAGGCCAAGGTTCCACAGGCGATAATTCCGCCAATTCCTCGGCCAATCAGGAAGGGGGTCAGTAATGGCAACCGTGTCCATTAACCCCGTTCGTCCCCGGCGTTTTCTTGAGCTTGTCCTTATGCTCCTAGCGCTAGCCGTCGGCATTGGTGGCTATGTCATCACCAGTATCAACCGGACTGGCGAGCCCCCGGCAAACCTCGGACTTCACATCGGAATTTTGCTTACCATCGCAATCCTTGCCGAAATCGGAGTCCACTTCTTGGCTCCCTACGCTGATCCCGTTATTTTGCCGGTCGCTGTTGCGCTCACCGGCATGGGTTTGGCGATGATCTACCGCATTGACCTCTCATTGCACGCGCTGGGCATGGATACGGTTGGCATGCGTCAAATGATGTTCGTCGGCATTGCAATTGCGTTGGCCGCAGTCATTTTGGTTGTGATTCGTGACCACCGGATCCTGCGTCGCTACACCTACACTTTTGGCCTGCTTTCGCTTGTCCTGCTCCTTCTTCCGATGATTCCCGGACTGGGTAAGGAAACCTACGGTGCACGCGTGTGGATCAGCCTCGGACCGCTGTCAATGCAGCCCGGTGAGCTCGTCAAGATCACGCTGGCAATCTTCTTCGCGGGTTACTTAGTGAACAATCGCGATAATCTCGCGATTGGCGGCCCCAAGGTTCTGGGCATGCGGATGCCCCGCGCTCGCGACCTTGGACCAATCTTGGTCGTGTGGCTTGTGGGAGTAGCCATCCTGGTTCTTCAACGGGATCTGGGGACCTCGCTGCTCTTCTTTGGCCTTTTTGTTGCGACCCTGTATGTCGCCACAAATCGTGTCTCTTGGCTGGTCATTGGCTTCCTCATGTTCGTCCCTGCGGTTCTTGTCGCCATCAGCACCTTCAGCCACGTTCGTGCTCGCTTCTCGGTCTGGCTCAACGCCCTTGATCCCGAGGTCTACAACGCTCAAGCCGGCGGCTCTTACCAGCTGGTCCAAGGCCTCTTCGGCCAGGCCTCGGGCGGGCTATTGGGAACGGGCTGGGGTCGCGGCTATCCCCAGCTTGTCCCCCTGGCCAACTCGGACTTCATCCTCTCTTCTTTCGCCGAAGAGCTTGGAATTACTGGCCTTGCGGCGATTTTGGTCCTGTACTTGATTCTTATTGAACGAGGCATGCGTGCGGCAATCGGCGTGCGCGACGGCTTCGGAAAGCTTCTTGCCACGGGTCTGAGCTTCTCCTTCGCAATCCAGATTTTCGTGGTTTTGGGCGGCATCACCCGGCTGATTCCACTCACCGGCCTAACCGCTCCTTTCTTGGCTGCCGGCGGCTCTTCGATGGTCTCCTCATGGCTGGCTGTTGCTCTTCTCATCCGCGTATCGGATGCTTCACGTCGTCCTTCGGCGCCCTCAACCTGGACTTCGGGCAATCTCCCCGTTGTTGATGCCAAGAAGCGTCACACCCCCGAACACGCGGGAGGTCGCCTGTGAATACCCAGATTCGCCGTCTTTTCGTCGTCGTTTTGATGATGTTTGCGGCCCTTGGTCTGATTGTGACGAATAATCAGGTCATTCAGGCACCATCTCTCAATGCCGATGGACGCAATCAGCGAACCATTCTTCATGCCGCCGAAGTTGACCGCGGCCCCATCATCGTTGCTGGAGAAGCCATCGCTTCTTCAAAGAAGATCGAGAATTCTTCGCGCTACCAGCGTTCCTATGCCCAGGGTCCCCTCTACGCTCAGACAACGGGCTACTTCTCTGCGGCTTTCTCTCAATCTACTGGGATGGAAGCAGCGGCTGAAGACATTTTGGATGGGCAGTCTCAGGTTCTTCTCGCCCAGCGCTTCCGTAAGCTTTTCGCCGGGCAAAACCGCCAAGGTGGTGGCGTCGTTTTGACGCTCAACCCGGAGATGCAAAAGATCGCGGCTGAGAAACTGGGGAATCGCAAGGGCGCAGTTGTTGCTCTGGACGCCAAGACCGGTGCGGTCTTGGCCATGTATTCTTCACCTTCCTACGACCCCAATTCTCTGGCGATCTTCGATTCGCAGGAAGCCAATACCGCTTACACGAATCTCATTAACGATCCCTCGAAGCCCCTGTACAACCGCGCGATCGCAGGTGACTTGTATGCACCCGGATCGACCTTCAAGATCCTGACAACCATTGCGCTTCTTGAAAAGGGCGTGGTCACTCCGGAAACAGAGATGGACTCCCCCGTCTCAACCACGCTTCCCGGAACGGCCACCTCGGTGTCAAATATTGAATCAGCCGAATGCGGCAACGGACACCCAACCCTTTCTGAAGCCTTTGCGCGTTCGTGCAACACAACCTTTGTCCTGGCCAGCGAGAAACTGACACACACGGATTTGGCAGATGTGACAAACCGTTTTGAGTTCGGAACCTCCCAAAAGATTCCGCTCAGTGTTACCCCTTCTCAATTCCCAGATTCAACGGATTCTGCGCAGTTGGCGATGAGCGCAATCGGCCAGTACTCGGTCAAGGTCACTCCTATGGAGATGGCGATGATCGCACAGACCATTGCCAATAAGGGAACAATGATGCGTCCCTACCTGATTTCTCAGATCGTTGATTCTGATCTTCAGGTTCAATCGCAAACCTCACCAATCCGCGTGGGCCAGAAGATCACCCCCGAGATCTCTTCCCAAATGACGCAGATGATGACCGGCGTTGTTTCCCAGCCCTATGGAACCGGAACCTCCATGGCAATTCCAGGAGTTTCCGTTGCAGCCAAGACCGGAACCGCTGAATTAGGCGATGGCTCCGGCCGTGCAAATGCCTGGGCAGTTGGCTTCGCCCCCGCTGATAACCCGCAGATCGCCTTCGCGGTACTTGTTGAAGGCGATGAATCCCATCCCGTCCCGCACGGTGGAACCGATGCGGGCCCCATCGCACGTGCACTTCTCCAGGAGGGTCTGAAGTGAGCGATCCCAAACCAACACGGGCACCAAACCAGCTGGCCGGGCGAGTCCTGGGCGGCAGGTATCTGCTGCTTTCCCTCATTGCTCAAGGAGGAATGGGCGAGGTCTGGAAAGCACGAGATCGCGTTACCGGCCGCATTCTTGCTGCGAAGGTCTTGCGTCCCGAGTTATCCGGGCAGGAACTTTCGCTCTCCCGCTTGCGCATTGAAGCGCGTAACGCGATGAGCGTTGAGCATCCAAATATCGCAAATGTCTTGGATTCGGGCGAAGAAAACGGTCGCGGCTGGATCATTATGGAGCTGGTTGAAGGACGCCCTTTGACCGATTACCTGCGCGGTGGCCAGTCTTTGGCTCCCGAATACCTCATGCCCATTCTCATGCAGATTGCGATGGCTTTGGGTGCGGCAGCTCAAGCAGGTGTCGTCCATCGCGATATCAAGCCCGCAAACGTACTCATCCGACCCGACGGCATGGTTAAGCTGACGGATTTCGGTATTTCTCGTACAGATTCGCAGATTGATCTGACCGCCGATGGCATGGTGATGGGAACCGCTCAGTACCTTCCCCCCGAGCAGGCAATGGGAGAGAAGGCAACCTCACTGGGCGACCTTTACGCTCTGGGTGTGATTGCCTACGAGGCCGCGGCCGGAGTTCGTCCTTTCACCGGGAAGTCCCAGGTCGATATTGCCTTCGCCCACGTCAATGAACCCGTTCCCTCGCTTCCGGATACGGTTCCCGCTCCCCTTGCTCAAGTGATCTACCGCTTGTTGGATAAAGATCCACAGCAGCGTCCCGCATCGGGCTCTGGACTTGTTCGTGAACTGGTTGCGGCAGCCAGTGAGATGGGCGTTTCCCTTCAGGCACGTCCGCTCCCTGCCCCAACCGTTCCCGCTCCGCAGCACGGTGCTCCACCGACTCCGGGTGAACCCGCAGTCGAAACTCGTGTCAACCCTGTGCCTCGACGCAGTGCGCCGATTCACCACACGCACCGTCGTTCCCTTCCCGAGGACATGCTTGAGCCCGTCGATCTCGATGCACAGGCAGCACAGCCTTCGCTGGCAGCCCGCCCTGTGACACCGACGCGCACGCCCGAGGCCTCGCACAAGGATTCCCCATCGCGCCCCTCCCTCTCCTCCCGTATTTCTGCGGCCTCGCGAAGGGAAGGGCAGGGTGACGGACCAGGGCGCAGGGCGCAAAGTCGCAGCACAGCTCCTGCGCTGCACACCCCCGCGCCCGAGGCCTCGGCACGCAAGGCTCCTACCAGCCCGCAGCGTCCTAAACGGCCTGCTCAGACCACAAGAATCAACCCCGCGCTTTTCCGCTGGCATGCGATCACGGAAGAGAACGGAACAATCCTCACGAGCGCTCCCGCAAAGACTCGCTACAATCGTTCTGTTGTGGCGCCGGAGCCAAGCCGCAGTGAGCAAATCGGAAAATGGCTGGTCATCTTCCTGATCTCTCTCACAATTTTCTTAATTGCGGTTGCTACTATCCACAACAGATTAGGGTCGCTCCTGCACAGGACAAGTGCAGACGTCTCACTCAATCAGGAGGTTTCGACATGGCAGAATCCGCCCCTCGAGTTCTAGGGGGACGCTACGAGGTGCGCTCGATCATCGGGCGCGGCGGGATGGCCGAAGTTCACCTCGGATTCGACAAGCGTCTGTCGCGAATCGTTGCAATTAAGACTCTCCGCACCGACTTGGCGATGGATTCCGTCTTCCAGGCGCGCTTCCGTCGTGAGGCCCAATCCGCGGCTTCACTCAATCATCCAAACATCGTTGCGGTCTACGACACCGGCGAAGAACCAACCATCCTTCCCGACGGACGTCGAGTGTCAATTCCTTACATCGTCATGGAATACGTTGATGGGCGTCCGCTGAAGGACCTGCTCTCTGACGATGCGGGCCCCTTCCCTATTCCCGAAGTCGTCGACATTGTTGCCGGCGTTCTCTCTGCGCTGGAGTACTCGCATTCTGCTGGCCTGGTCCACCGCGACATCAAGCCCGGCAACGTCATGCTGACTTCCAAGGGCGAAGTCAAGGTCATGGACTTCGGTATTGCCCGCGCAATCGCCGATTCCCAGGCGACAATGACGCAGACGAATGCAGTCGTTGGCACCGCTCAATATCTTTCCCCCGAGCAGGCTCAGGGTAAGCCGGTAGATGCACGCTCAGATCTGTACTCAACGGGCGTCCTACTCTTTGAACTTCTCACTGGGAAACCGCCATTTACCGGAGATTCTGCGGTAGCCGTCGCCTACCAGCACGTGCAGACTCTCCCGCCTCTGCCCTCCTCGATTGCGCCCGATGTTCCGCCGGAAATGGACCGCGTCGTCATGAAGGCTCTGGCTAAGAACCCCGATGATCGCTATTCTTCAGCGGCTGCAATGAAGGCTGACCTTCTGCGCGCGGCTCATGGCTCTCATGTGAACGCGCCTGACACCGCGGTGTGGACGACTCAGGCGACGCAGACGCTTCCCGCCGTTGCCACGCCTCCCGCATTCCCCGCAGCCTCCTCACCTTCCGAGGCCCAAGAAACCCAAATCCGACCTCGTGGGGCTGCGGCAACTGCGGTTCGCCAAAATGATGAGGAGCAAGAGGACGAGAAGAAGCGTCCTACGACTCTGATCGCAGGAATCATCGGTGTTGTCCTGGTCGCGCTTATTGGTATTGCGTGGCTTTTCCTGACGCATACTCGCGCCGATTCGACGACAGAGGTACCCAACGTTGTTGGTCAGACCCAGGCCGAGGCGATGAAGACTATAACGGATAAGGGCTTCGAGTGGGCTGTTGCGAACGAGCAGGTTGCTTCTGACAGCGTTCCTGCCGGTTCCGTGGTTTCAACCGATCCGAAGGCCGGAACCGCTGCAAAGCCCGGTTCCCGCGTGATTGCAACGATTTCTTCGGGTCCCGCCTCTATCACTCTGCCGGATAATCTTGTCGGTATGACCCCAACGCAGGCTCAGCAAACTGTTGAGGCTTTGGGCTTGAAGTGGACCCTGTCCGACCAGAAGGAAGCCTCCGATTCGGTCGAAAGCGGCAAGATTGCACGCGTCAGTCCTTCTGCAGGCTCGAAGGTTCGTGCCGGATCAACCATTACCGGTTACGTGTCCTCTGGCTCTGAAAAGGTCACGATCCCCGATGTCACTGGCATGAGCCAGGATCAGGCTCGTACCGCGCTGACCCAGGCAGGTCTGTCGGTCGGAAACGTCAATACCGTCGATGAGGGCGGTGCCCAGCAGGGCCGTGTCGTCTCGACTTCCCCGGCTGTGGGTTCCGAGGCCAAGCGCGGCGATACTGTCGCCCTGAACATCGCTTCGGGTAACATCACCGTTCCTCAGAACCTGACGGGCGCAAACTACACCGAGGTCGCCTCTCAGCTTGAGGCCTTGGGATTGCGCGTGACTGTCATCCAGATGCCCGACCGTAACGCAGC